>JBDVSG010000139.1:0-5547 GCA_039967155.1 Sulfitobacter sp.
GACCGACCCGTCCAATCCCGTACAGCGCATGCGCGCAGGGTCCATGACGCTTACGCTTTTGCCTTGGCTGATTGCCTCTGTGGTGCTGGCCCTGTTGCCGATGGTGTTTACCAACAACTCGGCGTTGACGATTATGAACCAGATGTCGATCACGATCATCTTTGCGCTGGCGTATAATATGTTGCTGGGGCAGGGGGGCATGCTGTCCTTTGGCCATGCGGTTTATGCGGGTGTGGGGGGCTTTGCCTGTATGCACATCATGAACATGTCCGACTTCTTTGCCAGTTTTCCGCTGGTGATCCTGCCGCTGTTTGGCGGCCTGTTCGGCATGGGGCTGGCGATGATTGTGGGGGCGTTTTCAACCCGCAGTGCGGGCACTGTGTTTGCCATGATTTCACTGGGTGTGGGGGAATTGATTGCCGCCTGCTCCGTTATTATCGTGGCCTTTTTTGGCGGCGAAGAAGGCATCAGCGGTGACCGCACCTACGCGCAGCCGTTCTTTGGTGTCGAATTCTTGCAGCAGATCGAAGTCTACTACCTGACGGCGGCTTGGGTCGTGATCTCTGCCGCGCTGATGTATCTATGGAGCCGCACCCCCGTGGGCCGCATGGCCAATGCGGTGCGTGACAATCCAGAGCGCGCGCAATTCCTTGGCTATTCCTCGCGGTGGGTGCGGTTTTACAGCTTTGTTGCATCGGGATTCTTTGCTGGTGTGTCTGGCGGATTATTCGCGATCAACTATGAAATCCTGACCGAGGAAAACCTGAACACGGCTTCTTCTGGAGTGATTTTGCTGGTGACATTCTTGGGCGGTGTCGGGTTCTTCTTTGGTCCGATCATCGGGGCGGTTGTGTTTACCTTGGTGCAAACCGTGCTGAGCCTTCAGACAGAGCTGTGGGCCTTCTATGCGGGTGCCCTTTTTGTGGCGACAGTGATGTTCTTTCCTGGCGGGTTGGCGGGGCTGCTGATGATGCATGTCCCTGCCTTCAAGCTGGGCAAGGCACGGTTGCTGATCATGCCCTATCTCAAAACGCTTCTGCCAGCGGCGATTGGGCTGCTGGGTCTTTGCGCCTTGGTCGAGATGGTTTTCCATTACCGCCACGCCGCAACGGGGGATCATGAAATGACCCTGTTCTGGACCACCTTCAACAGTCACAGCATTTTGCCATGGCTTGTAGCAGGCGGGATCGCTGTGATCGGTTTGGGGATCGCACGGGTCACCACACCCTCGTTGAAAGACGCATGGGAAGAAGCAAACTCAGCAGGAGGTGTATCATGAGCGTACCCGCCCTCGAACTAACTGGCCTGAAGAAAAGCTTTGGCAAGGCCGAGATCATTCGCGGCATTGATCTGTCCATCGGCAAAGGCGAACGCCACGCGATCATCGGACCGAACGGGGCGGGGAAATCCACGCTGTTCAACCTGATCACCGCCCGTTTTGCGCCCACCGCAGGCACGGTCAAATTGCACGGTGAAAATCTGGCAGGGCTCGAGCCGTTCCAGATCAACCGCAAAGGGCTGAGCCGCTCTTTCCAGATCACCAACATCTTTCCCGCAATGACCGTTTTTGAAAACGTCCGCTGTGCGCTGCTTTGGTCGCAGGGGTATAGATACAGCTTTTGGCATTTGGTGAATCGCAAGCAGGATCTCACTGAAGGGGCTGAAGCGATATTGGAACAGATCAACCTGTCCGAACGCCGCCACCTGCCCGCGGGCACGCTCAGTTATGCCGAGCAACGCGCGCTGGAAATCGGGATCACCATCGCAGGCGGTGCCAATGTCATCATGTTGGATGAACCGACAGCGGGCATGTCCAACACCGAAACCGATTACATCATGGACCTGATCAAACGCGTGACCGAGGGCAAGACCCTGATCATGGTTGAGCATGACATGGGCGTGGTGTTCAGCGTGGCCGACCGCATCAGCGTGTTGGTCTACGGTGAAATC
This sequence comes from Sulfitobacter sp., assembly GCA_039967155.1. Taxonomy (GTDB): domain Bacteria; phylum Pseudomonadota; class Alphaproteobacteria; order Rhodobacterales; family Rhodobacteraceae; genus Sulfitobacter. The sequence continues at coordinate 1,951 of JBDVSG010000139.1, forward strand.
CTCGCCACGGGTGCGCCCGCAGATGTGCGCGCGGATGCAAAAGTACAAGAGGCCTATCTAGGCGCTGCATTGGAGACAAGCCATTGATCGAAGTCACAGACATGCATGCCTATTATGGCAAATCCCACATCCTTCAGGGCGTCACCCTGAATGTCCAAGAAGGCGAAATTGTCGCTCTTCTGGGGCGCAACGGGGTGGGGCGATCGACGACCTGCAAGGCCATCATGGGCGAGGTCGAGCCAAAAGGATCGGTCAAATTCCGCGGCAAGGAAATCGCGGGTATGAAAGCCTATGAGGTCGCAAACCTCGGGTTGGGTTATGTGCCAGAGAACCGCGATATCTTCCCCGGTCTGACCACGCGCCAGAACCTGACGCTGGGCGTGAAACCGGGCCAGAAGGACGGGCAGGGACGGTGGTCAATGCAGATGATGTTCGACATGTTCGAAAATCTGGACCGCCGCGCGGATGTTGAGGCATCGGTGCTGTCGGGGGGCGAACAACAGATGCTGACCATGTGCCGTACCCTGATGGGCGACCCCGATTTTGTCATGATCGACGAACCAACCGAGGGCCTGTCACCGCAGATGGTTCAAAAAGTGGCCGAAGTCCTGAAAGCCATTGCCGAGAAAGGAATTTCCACGCTGTTGGTTGAGCAAAAACTCGACATTGCGATGGATATTGCCGATCGTGTGTACGTCATGGGTCACGGTCAGGTGGTGTTTGAGGGCACCCCTGCCCAGCTGAAAGAACGCGATGATGTGCGCAAGGAGTGGTTGGAAGTTTAATGGGATTTGACGCAGGCCGCCTGAACCGCATCGGCGATTGGATGCAAACATATATCGACGCGCGCCGCTTTGCGGGGGCGTCGGTGCTGGTGGCCCAAGGGGGCCGTGAGGTTTACTATAACGACTGCGGGCTGCGCGACATTGAAACAGGCGCCGCATTTCACCGCGATACCGTGGCGCGTATCTATTCCATGACCAAACCTGTGACCTCGGTTGCGATTATGATGCTGGCGGAACGGGGGCTGTTCCATCTGGATGCTCCGCTGTCCGATTTCATCCCCGCGTTCAGCGATATGCAGTGTCTGCGCGATGGGGCCACATCGATTGACCAGACCGTGCCTTGCGCCACGCCGACCCTGCATCAGCTTTTGACGCATACTTCAGGCCTGAGTTACGGGTTCAATGTGGGGCTGCTGGGTGAAGCCATGGCCGAGCAGAAGATCCAGTTTCACGGCAATGCCTGCAGTTTGGCTGAGATGTGCGACCGCACGGCCGCGCTTCCGCTGGCCTTTGCGCCGGGGAAGCGGTGGGAATATTCGGTGGGCATAGATGTGCTGGGCCGCGTGGTTGAGATTGTCTCGGGCAAGACGCTGGAACAGTTTTTTGTAGATGAGATTTTCGCCCCCCTCGGGATGGATGAAACCCGCTTTAGCGTGGTTGAGACGGCCAAGGACCGCTTTGCGGCCTGCTACACCCCGCTGGCGGGCGATGCGTTTTCTGTGGGCAAGGTTGAAACCGCGCGCGATACATTGCGCCTGATCGACGGATCAGACAAATCTCCCTTTTTAGAGCCACAAATAGAGTCTGGCGGAGGCGGATTGGTCGGCACAATCGACGACTATCTCAAATTTTGCGAGATGATGCGAACAGGTGGTGCAGGGTTGATCGGGCCGCAAACGCTGGCCTTTATGATGCGCAACCATCTGGGCTGTGAAATTGCCGATATGGGGCCCAGCAGCTTTGCCGAACAGCCGATGGAGGGCATGGGGTTTGGCCTTGGTGGGGCTGTTGTGCTGGATCCGGGCCGCGCGCGCGCGCCTGGCAGTGTGGGGGATTACAGCTGGGGCGGCATGGCCTCTACTTTCTTTTGGATTGACCCTGTTCTGGACCTGTCGGTGGTCTTTTTCACCCAACTTATTCCCAGCAGCAGCTATCCCGCGCGCCCGCAACTCAAGTCACTGGTCCTAGGCGCGATGACATGAGCCATGTCTTGTGGGCACCTAGCCCAGAGCGGGCAGAGGCGTCAACGATGGCAGCGTTTGAACGGTTTGTGGCCGACACGCGCGGGCAGCGCTTTGCCGATTACAACGCGATGTGGGAATGGAGCACCTCAGACCTAGAAGGGTTCTGGGCTGCAATCTGGGATTTTTTCGACATCCGCGCGGCCACGCCCTACACGCGGATCATCGATGATCGAACCATGCCGGGCACAAAATGGTGCGAGGGTGCGACGCTGAATTATGCCGACAACATCCTGCGCCACGCTGAAACCCGCCCAAATGATATCGCTGTCGTGAGCTACTCGGAAACGCTTGGCCGGACTGAGCTGGCATGGGCAGACCTGCGCGCCCGTGTTGCCTCTGTTGCCGCGCATTTGCGGGCGATGGGGGTTGAGCAAGGCGACCGTGTTGTTGCCGTTTTGCCCAACACCGATGCGGCACTGATCGCTTTTCTCGCCACGGTAAGCATCGGCGCGGCGTGGTCGCTGTGTGCGCCTGATATGGGTCATGTGGCGATCCTTGATCGTTTTACCCAGATCGCGCCCAAAGTGTTCATTTCCCAAGATGGCTATGTCCATGCAGGCAAAACCATAGATCGGCGCGATGTGCTGGCACAAATTACCGGCGCGCTGCCCAGCGTTGCGCAATTTGTGACCCTGCCCGTGGTGGGGGGGCTGCCTAAGGGCCATGTGGCATGGGACAGTTTGCTGCACGATGATGTTGCGTTTGAAGCCACACCTGTGCCGTTCGATCACCCGCTCTGGATTGTCTATTCTTCCGGCACCACGGGCAATCCAAAACCCATCGTGCATGGCCACGGCGGAATCTTGTTAGAGTCTGTAAAACAGTCTCTACATCACGATTTGACAGCCAAGGATCGGTTCTGCTGGCTGACGTCATCGGGTTGGATCATGTGGAATGCCCAGTGGTCGGCACTGGGGCAAGGGGCCACCGTATGCCTCTATGAAGGCGCGCCGAACCACCCTGACATGTTGGCCGTCTGGCGCTTCGTCGCAGAGGAAAAGCTAACGTATTTTGGCGCGGGTGCGGCGTTTTTTGCGGGCTGCCTCAAGGCAGGCGTCTCCCCGCGCGAGACGCTTGACCTCACCGCGCTCCGCTCGCTGGGATCCACGGGATCACCCCTTAGCGCAGATGCCTACGATTGGATTTACACCCAAGTGAAACAGGACGTCTGGCTTGCGCCGATCTCGGGCGGTACTGATTTTGCGGGCGCATTTGTGCTGGGCCACCCCGCAATGGCGGTGCGCGCAGGCGAAATGCAATGCCGTGCGCTTGGCAATGCGGTGCGCGCCTTTGACCCTTTCGGCAAAGAGCTGATCGGCGAAGTCGGAGAGCTGGTCTGCACAGAACCCTTGCCATCGATGCCGTTGTTCTTCTGGGGCGACGAAGACGGATCGCGGCTCTTTGAAAGCTATTTCGATACCTATGATGGGGTCTGGCGGCATGGTGATTGGATCGGCATCGACGCAAACGGCGCCAGCGTGATCTACGGGCGCTCTGACGCGACGATCAATCGCAAAGGTCTGCGCCTTGGCTCGGCCGAGATTTACCAAGCCGTCGAAGCGCTTGAC
>JBDVSG010000140.1:0-3102 GCA_039967155.1 Sulfitobacter sp.
CCGCGCCCCCAATTGCGCATAGCCCCACGGCCAGACAGCCACGCAAGGAGCGCCCATGGCCCATGAAACATCCCCCTCAGGCACCCCGACCCCTGAAAAAGTAAAGCAGCTGGCAACAGAAGAGGCACGTCTGGACCAGATCGCCCTGCTGGGTATTTTTGGCGCCCGCAAAGCCCCGCGCGCGCTGATCCGCACCGCCACAGGAGCAACCCGCACTGTCAGCCTAGGCGATCACATCAAGGGCGCCAAAATCATCGCCATTGGACAGGATCAGTTGGTTCTGTCGCGCCCTCATGGGCAAGAAATCATGCATCTGCCCCGCGGCTAGCCCCCTTGACCTTGGACAGTCTGCCGCGCATATCCCCTGCATGACACAGAAAACTGCATTGATCACAGGCGCCTCGCGCGGCCTAGGCGCGGCATTGGCCGAGGCTTTGGCCCCAACTCATCACATCATCGCCGTTGGCCGCACCGTAGGCGCGCTAGAGGAACTGGACGACCGCATAAAAGCCAAAGGCGGCAACGCGACACTGGCCCCTATGGATGTCACTGACACCGGTGCGATGCAGACACTTTGCCGTGGCATTCATGACCGCTGGGGGCAGCTTGATCTATGGTGCCATACGGCCATCCACGCGGCACCGCTGACGCCGACAGCTCATATCGACGCCAAAGATTTCGCCAAATCTATCGCCGGTAATGTGACCGCAACCGCAACCCTGATCAGCTATGTTTCGCATTTGTTGGGCGAAACTGGCCGCGCCGTATTTTTTGACGATGCAGGCGCTGGCGTGAAATTCTACGGCAGCTACGGCGCCAGCAAAGCAGCCCAAATCGCATTGGCGCGCAGCTGGCAATCCGAATCTGCGCGCCTAGGCCCGAAGGTCGATATCCTAACGCCAAACCCCATGCCAACGGCCACCCGCGCACGTTTTTTCCCCGGCGAGGACCGCGCAACCCTGAATGACATCCACGCAGAGGCCGCACGCCTCTTGGCATTACTCCAGAAATAACACGCACTCAGCTTGCCCGTCTGCCCCAGCTCGCCTATCAAGGCAAAAAGGGGCACAGATATGCGCATTCTCATTACAAACGACGATGGCATTAATGCCCCTGGGTTGCAGGTTCTTGAAGGCATCGCCGCCACGCTGGCAGGCGCGGATGGCGAGGTCTGGACCGTCGCGCCCGCGTTTGAACAATCGGGCGTCGCCCATTGCATCAATTACACCAAACCGACGCTCATCACCCAGCTATCCGCACGCCGCTACATGATCGAAGGCAGCCCAGCCGATTGCGTGCTCTGTGCGCTTTATGATCCGATGAAAGACGCGCGTCCCGACCTGATCCTGTCGGGGGTGAACCGTGGCAATAACGCCGCTGAAAACACGCTCTATTCTGGCACGATTGGGGCTGCCATCGAAGGCGCCTTGCAAGGTGTCCCCTCCATTGCGCTGTCGCAGTTTTACGGCCCTGCCAACCGTGATCTGGACGACCCGTTTGAAGCCGCTGTTCAGCACGGCGCAAATGTCTGCCGCCGGATTCTTGCCCAAGAACCGAATGACGCAAACGGCTACAGCGTGTTTTGGAACGTAAATTTCCCCCCCGTGGCAGCCGCTGATGTGGCTGGCATCCGCCTTGCGGCTCAAGGGCGCAGGCCCGGCGTGAATTTCTCGACCGTTCCGCATGACGCCCCCAACGGACGGCGTTTTTTGTGGATTGCAGGCGGGAACCAACAGATCCCACCATCCACGGGGACAGACGCTGCCGTGAACCTTGAAGGCTATATTTCCGTCACCCCAATGCGCGCAGATCTAACCGCCCATGACGCGTTTGCGAACATCACGGACCTCAACACATGAACGACGATGCCGATGCCCTTGCCGAACGCAAGATGCAGTTCCTTTACGCCCTCCGTTCAAAGGGAGTGACGGATAACAACGTGCTTGGCGCCATGGAAAGCGTCGACCGCGGCCCGTTCATCCGCGGTCTTTTTGCTGAGCGCGCCTATGAAGACATGCCCCTGCCCATTGCTTGCGGACAAACCATCAGCCAACCATCTGTCGTGGGGCTGATGACCCAAGCATTGGAAATCTCTGCCCGCGACAAAGTGCTCGAGATCGGCACCGGCTCTGGATACCAAGCCGCCATCCTGTCCAAGCTTGCCCGCCGTGTCTATACCATCGACAGGCATCGTCGGCTGGTGCACGAAGCGCGCGTGGTCTTTGACGCGCTGGACATGAACAACATCACCGCCATCACTGGTGACGGCAGCCATGGCTTGCCCGAACAAGCCCCCTTTGACCGGATCATCGTGACCGCCGCTGCCGAAGATCCCCCCGGCCCGCTGCTTGCCCAACTCAAAGAAGGTGGCATCATGGTGCTGCCCGTGGGGCAATCCGACGCCGTTCAGCACCTAATCCGTGTCCGAAAAACCGCCACTGGCCTAGAATATGACGAATTGCGGCCCGTTCGCTTTGTTCCGCTACTCGAAGGGTTGGGCAAAGACGCTTGATCTGGTATAGTCGGGCAAAATCTCGGGAACACGAGATCGGCAGTGACAAGGACTACAGGTATGATCATTTTGAAATCACAGCGCGTAGCGCTTCTTGCAGGTGCTGCCTGTCTTACGCTTGCGGGTTGCTCTGAACCGCTCGATTTTGACCTTCGCGGCCTTGGCGGCGGGTTCACAACAGCCGATGCTGCTAACGCGCCTTTGGCCGATCGCCCCTCGCCCGACAACCGCGGCGTCATCTCTTACCCCAATTACCAAGTAGCCGTCGCCCAGCGGGATGACACGCTCATCGATGTCGCCAACCGCGTGGGCCTGAACCCTGCAACCTTGGCCAAATACAACGGTATCGAGCCAAACGTGAAGCTGCGCAAAGGCGAAATCATCGCCCTGCCGACCCGTGTCACTGAACCATCGCCAGACACTGGCGCAGCAACAACAGGCCCCATCAAACCCGTCGACATCACCTCTGTCGCTGGCGGCGCCATTGACCGCGCGCCCGAAACACCAGCAACCGTGCAAACAACCGCACTGGCCCCTGCGCCTAAAACAACCGCCAAGGCGCAAACAGGTCAGGAACCAATCCGCCATAA
>JBDVSG010000141.1:0-34193 GCA_039967155.1 Sulfitobacter sp.
GTCTGTTCCCCCAGCACAAGCTCCTCACGTATTTGCCGCGATTTATGGTTGCGCTGTAGGGCCCAGAACACCCCCCAGACAGTTGCCAATGTGAAGGGCAACATGCCCCATAAAATAGGGGACCCCAGCAGCGGAAGCACCGGGATTGAGATAAGAGTGAACGTTGTCAAAACGAACGCCGCCATGCCACGGGCTGGCAGCGAATTATGCGGCCATAGCTGCATGGTCTGCGGTGTACTTTGGGGCGGGGATGTCCATTGATAAGGCATGTCCCTAATTTATGAACAGCTGCCATTTTTTCAATGCGGCAAACTGGTCTCACTTGCGATGCGGCAGCGGGCGGCTGCGCCCTTTTCTTTATTTTGCCTTTAAACTCAAATCCTACAGGACCTACGCCCCCCGCGGCAGTTGGGGGCCGCAACAAAAAAGGGCCCCAACCGCCGTTGGAGCCCTACGTCTTTTAGATCAACAAGCGCTTAGTGGCTTGGTGCTTTGTCCCAGTCAGACTGCACTGGCAGCTGCTCGAAAGTGTGCTCCGGTGGAGGGGAGGGAAGTGTCCATTCCAGCGTATCAGCAAATTCATTCCAAGGGTTGTTTGCAGTAACGCGTGCGCCACGTGTCAGTGTCCATGCCATCACCCCAAAGAAGAAGATGAAGGAACCGAAGGACAAGAACGCACCCAAGCTGGACCAGAAGTTCCAGTATGCAAATGCATCAGGGTAGTCGATGTAGCGGCGTGGCATACCCTGACGGCCCAAGAAGTGCTGTGGGAAGAAGGTCAGGTTTGCACCAATAAACATCGCCCAGAAATGCAGTTTACCTGCCCATTCAGGGTACATGCGGCCAGAGAACTTTGGCAGGTAAAAGTAGATACCAGCAAAGATCGTGAACACGGCACCAAGGCTCATCACATAGTGGAAGTGCGCAACCACGTAATAGGTGTCGTGGTAGTAGCGGTCCACAGCGGCTTGCGACAGCACGATGCCCGTCACACCACCAACGGTGAAGAGGAACAAAAAGCCGAACGCCCAGAGCATAGGTGTTTTGAATTCAATAGAGCCGCCCCACATTGTGGCAATCCAAGAAAAGACTTTAACACCGGTCGGAACAGCAATCACCATCGTGGCCAACATGAAGTAGGCCTGTTGGTTCAGCGACATGCCCACAGTGTACATGTGGTGTGCCCAAACAACGAAACCCAACACGCCGATCGCGATGATCGCCCAAACCATTGGCAGGTAGCCAAAGACAGGCTTGCGCGCGAAGGTGGCAATCACGTGAGAGATAATGCCAAAACCTGGAAGGATAATGATATACACTTCTGGGTGTCCGAAGAACCACAAGATGTGCTGGTACAAGACCGGATCACCGCCACCCGCAGGGTCAAAGAAGGCAAAGCCAAAGTTACGATCCATCAAGAGCATGGTGATTGCACCCGCCAGAACAGGCAAGGAGAGCAGAATCAGCCAGCTTGTGACGAAAATCGCCCAAGAGAACAGCGGTACTTTGAACAATGTCATGCCAGGTGCGCGCATGTTCAGGAAAGTAGTGATCATGTTGATCGCACCAAGGATCGAAGAAGCGCCAGAAACGTGGACCGCGAAGATCGCGAAATCCATCGACATGCCGCCCTCTTTGACTGACAAAGGTGGGTACAACACCCAACCAACGCCAGAACCGGCCTGACCATTGCCGCCAGGCAACAGAACGGAACAGATAGCCAGCGACGTACCTGCAATATACATCCAGAAAGACAGGTTGTTCATCCGAGGGAACGCCATGTCAGGCGCGCCAATCTGTAATGGCATCAGGTAGTTACCAAAGCCGCCAAAGAGCGCTGGAATGACAACAAAGAACATCATCAAGATACCGTGGCCGGTAATCAAAACGTTCCATAGGTGGCCGTTCGGCGTACATGTGGCAGCAGAATCCGCGACGAAACGTGCACCCTCCATACACATATATTGAACGCCGGGGTTCATCAGCTCTAGGCGCATATAGATTGTAAATGCGACAGAGATGAACCCGACAAAAGCGGAGACGATCAGGTACAAAATACCGATGTCTTTGTGGTTTGTGGACATAAACCAGCGCGTGAAAAATCCGCGCTCGTCTTCGTGATCATGCCCGTTAATGGCTGCGTCGGCCATGCGGTGCCTCCTTGGCTGGTATTGAAATGCAGATACGCCTGATGGCTAGGCATATTGCGGACTTCTGGCCCTTCTAATTCCTACAAGCGCACAGGGCAATGGGCGCGATGGTCGCAGTTCGAAGTATTTTCAAGCGCTGAGCGTGGAAAATGTCATATTTGCCTTGGTGATGTTCCTGCATGGTTTTCTGTTTTGCCTTCGATAGGTTGAGTAGTGGTTAAAGTGGGACGCGTTAAGGGGCTGGTAAGCCCGATTGTGAATGATGGGCCGGCGACGTTTGCTTGGGGAAATCATAGCTGCCGTGGCGAAACCGAACGAACACGGCGCGGAGACGGGATTTGGCCAGCAAGGGGCCCCCGCGTCACATGATGTCTTCTAATAAGGGATGAACCACAGATGATGCCCATGAACCGGATACTGCTGGTTGATGACGATACGGTCACCAATATGCTGCACCGTCGCGTGATTGAAAGATCTGGGCAGGCTTTGTCTGTTGAGGTCGCCACAGATGGTCAACAAGCCCTCGATGTCCTGAGTGCAGACATGGCAAGCCACCGGCCGTTTCCTGAAGTGGTGTTATTGGACATAAACATGCCTGGTATGGGGGGATTCGAATTCCTTGAAAATTACGCAACGATTCCAAAACCATCTGCTCCGCAAATGATCATTGTCATGCTATCGACGTCCCTGCTGGAGGCCGATCAAGCGCGGGTGAAGGCAGACCCAAACGTATATGGTTTTTGCGAAAAGCCCCTGCGCTCGGAGACGTTCATGGAATTGGCCGCGATCTTCCATGAAAGAAACAAGGGCAAAATGAACAGTCCGTAACCCAAAGATTACAAAGGTTGGGGGTTTTCACCAAAGATCCCGACAAAGCTCTGGCGCAAGGCCAGATCAGCGTCTTCCATTGTGACAGGAAGGCCGAGGTCAACCAAACTGGTCACGCCGTGCTCGGTGATGCCGCAAGGCACGATCCCGTCAAAATGGCTTAGATCAGGTTCAACATTCAACGAAATGCCATGAAAACTGATCCATTTGCGCAGGCGGATCCCAATTGCCGCTACTTTATCCTCAGCAGGTTTCCCAGTTAGGGTCGCGGGGCGTTCTGGCCGCTCAACCCAGACGCCGACGCGGCCCTCTCTGATCTCGCCAGTGATGTTGAACTCTGCCAATGTGGCGATCACCCACGCTTCGAGCTGCTTTACGAATTTTCGCACATCATGGCCCCGTTTGCCCACGTCCAACAGCACATAGGCGACACGCTGACCGGGGCCGTGATAGGTATACTGCCCCCCTCGTTTCGTTTGGAAAACGTCAAATTTTTCAGGATCAGTCAAGTCTTGCGATTTGGCAGAAGTGCCAGCGGTGTAGAGAGGGGGGTGTTCGACCAGCCAAATGCATTCGTTTGCCCGCCCTTCATGGATGGCCGCGACACGGTTTTCCATCCAGTTTTCGGCCGCGCGAAAGTCGGTCAGCCCCTCTGACGTGATCCATTCAATCATTTCGCGCGCCTCATTTCGTTTCGCTTCTGATGCGGCAGCTATTCTGCCGCGACGGTTTCGCGCTCTGAGATGATCTTTTGCAGCATCTGCGCATAGGTTTCCGCACCCTGTGCGCCTGTTAGCAGATATTTGCCTTCAAACACCATCGCCGGAACACCCGAGATGCCGCGCTGGGTCCAAAACTGTTGCCGTTCGCGGGTCTTATCTGCATGGCTCGCTTGGCTTAGGATTTCCTTTGCCTGTTCCGCATCAAGCCCGACTGAGGCCGCCACATCAGCAAGAACAGCCGTGTCAGACACGTCGCGCGCATGGGTGAAATGTGCTTCAAAAAGCGCAAGCTTCAGCGGATGTTGCAGGCTTTGGGCTTCCGCCCAATCTAGCAATTGGTGGGCGGCAAAGGTGTTAACGATGCGGCTGTTGTCGCTGAATTGGAAGTCAATCCCAAGACCTTGGCCGATTTCTTGCATTTGAAGGCGGGTTTGAGCGCTTTGCGCGGGCGTTGCACCATATTTTTCGGCAACATGTTCGCGCAGGTCTTGGCCCTCTGCTGGCATGTTCGGGTTTAGCTCAAAAGGATGCCAACGAATGAATGCACCTGTGTTTGTCGCCCCAAGTGCTTGTTCCAGTTGACGAAAGCCGATAATGCACCACGGGCACATGACGTCAGAAATGATGTCGATTTGGATGGGTTGGGTGGGATGGGGATCTGACACGGCTTTGCTCCAAATAAGGTGTTAAATGTAACATGCGCCTATGGGCCGAATTTACAAGCGCAGCGCATAAGATGGAACGCGATTGGCCCGCAAGGGGCCATACAAATTCCTGTGATATCTACTGCGATAAGTCAACATTTGAGTGCATGTATGGACAAGTGCAATTTGCCTCTTGAGGTATGGCGAAAGCCGCGCTATTGGAGGCGCACCATCCATGGCGTGCGGTCGTGGCGGAATGGTAGACGCGCAGCGTTGAGGTCGCTGTGGGGTAACACCCGTGAGAGTTCGAGTCTCTCCGACCGCACCAATTTATCCCTTTGATACCAAATAAAACCCTTGCAAGCATGGGTCTGAAGGCATTTCATGGTTACGGCTTTGGTGACAAACGGGTTTTGATATGGCCTAAAAAGCTCATTTGTTTCACCGCTCAGGGCGCAATCACGCTCGTTTGGTCATGCGGTTGGGCTGTTGGGGGAAGGGGTGATCACACTCTGCACATTGTCATTCTTTGCGTCGGAAACGGGGCAAGGGAAATGCCGCTCGCGCCGCGTCCTATGCTAAAGCAGCCCGACTTGGGGCTCATGATGACTCAACGGATAGTGTTGGTACCGCAAGGTCGCGCCCACTTCGAATGTAACTTGCTGCAATGCTGTGGGCATCAAAAACCAACCCTCCCATGGTGAGTTCCACTTGCTCCCTCAATGCGTACCGCATTTCTTCGTTTTCTTGGTTCGCGTTCTCTTTCGGCGGTAGGTAAACAGAACCTTCATATCCAAGAACTTCCAGAAATTTCTTGGCGCCGTTTGGTTTTGAGATCTCTTCAACCGAGACTTCGATAAATCGTATCTGATGTTGATGCTTTTGAAGGTAATATTCTTGACGGGCTTCCATTTCATAACAGTACCAAATCGCGCGGCCGATCTGCCCTAGCGGAATGAAAGGTTTCGGATCGATCATTACATTTGGGTAATTTGGACTGAGGTACCATTGCCACTCTACAGTAACATTTTGGAAATCTCCCCGCATAATATAGCTGACGCATTGATCAATCAGGTTACGGCGCAAAATGACGATAACGGTGCTTTTGGCGAAGCCATTGTTCAAAATGCCTTCGATTAATCCGCATTTGGCAAGTGTGTGATTGGTCTCGATATAAGGGGGGTCCATTGACTGGAGTTTCTGTGGCCAGAATTCGCGCAACCTATGGTCCATGCCGTAGGTATTGAACGTCCTCAACGCCTGAATGTCAGGCATTTTTGTTCCGAAATCGGTGATCCCAAGCGGTTCATGAACCGCTTGGACCCCTAAATTTTCGCCGAGCATCTTCGCCAACCACGCAGTGGCAGTACGTCCGGCGGAAATCGTGAAGAGCCTATCGAAGTTCAGTTCGTTTCTGGCAATTGGGGCGTTGGGGCGGATGATTTTGGGGGGCTGATATCCGCCCAAGTTGATGACGTCGCGACACTCTTTTGCGATGATCTGCAGCGCCTCTGGGAACTGAGCATAAATTTCACGAACGCTATACCCTTCGGTTGGACGTTGGTTGGACTTGGTGCGCAGGTTCGAAAAACGGTCCCAAAGGCCGTTGATGTTCAGAGAGGTGATATCTTGTTGCAGGCTCTCGTATCTCAACCAACGGTCCACCTGATGGGGACCGGACGTAGGTGCGATGCTGGTGTTTTCAGAAAGAAAACTGCGAAAATAACCAACGAATTGTCCGAAAGTCAGGCCAGTTTTTGGTCCACCCTCCCAACAGTAACGGGATATTGCGCCATCGTAGGGGTCTCTTATCATGCTTATTTTCTGATACGTCTCCCAAATGTCGCGCGGAATATTTGCTTGGATTTGAGCCGCCGACATATGGTTGTAAAAGGTCATCTGTGACCTTGTGCCGTCCGGCCATGTCGGGTTTTCATAATTTTGCGCACCTTTATACCCTAGATCCTGCCGCGTCTGTTCATCGTTGGGCGAAATGGGGGTAATCACACAGTCGGGCCCACAAAAGCTAGAAAGAGCGATTTCAAATGAGGTGCCGCCAACTTTTTTTGTTTTTAGAAATATAAGCTTAAGCGGGTGGCAGATGATCATGGTCTGGCCTTTCTAATATCCAAAGTCTTTGGTGAATGGATGCGCTGAGGTAGGAAGGGCTGGTCAATCTAGGCGGCGGTCGGCTAGCACATGAACGTCTTGGGGGGAGCGGCCATGTTGCCACTGGGTCCAGACCTGTTTCAGGCCGGTCTCCAAATTTTTGGTGTAATTTTCTGTGTCAAACAGAGGCGTATAATTTAGATTTGCACGTAAGCGATCAGTTGCTTTCGCCAGTTCGGAGGGATTAGCGAGAAGTTTCACGATCAGTTGTTCATACTGCGCCTCATTCGCCGCTATCAATTCTTGCATCCCGACCGCGTTCAACAAGCTAGCACTGACGCGCGCGGCAAATTGAAGGCCAGGCTTGGTGATTACAGGCAAACCTGCCCAGAGAGCATCGCTCGCGGTGGTGTGGGCGTTCACATTGAACGTATCGACAAAGAGATCTGCGCAGCGGTGCCGTGCGAGGTGGTCTTTTTGTGCCAGCTTTGGCGCAAAAATAAGCCGCTCTGGCGAGACACCTTGCGCTTTGGCCCCGTTGCGCAGGTTGTCTTTTGCCCATTGATTGCAGTCCAAGAGCCATAGCACAGTGTTTGGAAATTTACCCATGATGCGCATCCAAATGTCGAATTCCACGGGCGATATTTTGTAGCTTTGGTTGAAACAGCATAGCACCACCGCGTCCTCTGGCAGGCCATGTGTCGCGCGGGATGTCGGAGTGCTGGCAATCTCTCTTTGGTTATCGTTGGGCTGGTAACTGTGAGGCATATAAATTATTTTTTCGGCGTAGTGGGGGCGCAAGTGAGGGGGCAAAACGGTCTTGTCTGCGATGATGTAATCGATGCATTCGCTTGCCATTGTGCCAGGATACCCAAGAAAGTTGACTTGAATCGGGGCCAAACCTGCAAAAAACAGCCCTGGACGGGCATCTTTTGTATAGCCTTTGAGATCTACAGCGATATCAATGCTGTCGCGCTGGGCGAGTGCGACAATTTCCTCATCCGAGGCGGCATGAACATCCCTGAAATGCGCGACATGCAACATTAGCTTTTCCAGTGCTGCGCTTCGTTGGGGGGCGTTCAGGCAATAGACAAATACCTCAAACTTCGATTTGTCATGATGCGCCAACACGCCATTCAACAAAAACAACGTGGCGTGGTCGTAGATGTCACTTGAGACATAACAAAGGCGTATCCGGTCTTGGGCCCGATGCTTAGGGTTGCTGCGTTCTACCGGTCCTCGGGCATTCCATTGTGCCGCATATCGGGCCGACCGGAGCCGCTGCCGTTCGGGATGATCTTCAAACCCCAAAAGACACCAAGGCGCGACCGCTTTGCCTTTGATCCCTAATACCTTTGCTGAACTGTCAAATTCATCAAACGCCGCCCAGTCACACATTTGTGCCTGAAAATGCAATTTTTGGGCCTGCGCAGCGTGCAAATTCGCATCCAATGCAACGGCTTTCTCATAAGCTTCGACAGCAGGGCGCAGGTGGCCCAATTGTTGCTCAACATTGCCAAGGTTCTGATAGGCGCTGGCATGTGTGGGGTCATGTTCGATCGCTAAAAGACAGCTTTGACGCGCTTCTTCAAACATCTGCATCGTAAATTGCACAACCGAAAGGTTGTTATAGGCTTGCGCATTGGCGGGGTTATGATCGACCGCTGAGTTCAGGTGCTCTAGCGCGCGCTGGTGGTTCCCAACATGCAAATAGGCGCTGCCAAGGTTAACTTCCGCCGCAAAATGTCCCGGTTGCAGGCCAACTGCGGTTTCCAAGGTTCTGATCGCGCGGCCATATTCATTCTGATCCTCATAGATGCTGGCCAGATCGACCAATAGATCGGGGTTGTCAGGCGTAAGGCCAACAGCCGTCATAAGGTGTTCTTGTGCGGTGTGAAATTGGCCCATCTTGTGATAGACTAGCCCTAGATTATGTAGCGTAATGGTGTCTTCAGGCGCGATTTGATTGCTTTGCAACAGATCGTTGCGCGCAGCATCCAGTTCCCCCAAAGACATCAAGATCGCGCCGCGCGATTGCAGATAACCCGCATGATCCGGAGACAGCCGCAATGCATTGGCATAGCTCTCCACCGCTTCCACCAGATTTCCCATGGCCTTTTGTGTGGCGGCAAGATTGGCATGGGCCTCGGGTTGGTTGCTATTTAGTTTTAAAATCTGGCGAAATGACATCTCTGCTGTGGCATAGTAGGCAAGTGAGAAGGCCGCGGCCCCCTGTAACGTCCAAAGAGATTCCAGTTGTGGAAACGCCAACAACGCCTGTTCGCATTGGGCAAGCGCGACCGCGTATTGATCTTGCGCATAAGCCTGAGAGATGGACTGTAGAATAGGTTTGCATTTATCAATCTGTGTAGACCTGACGCGCGCATAGCCTTTTTGCGCACGCGCGTTTTTTGGAAATTTCTGGCACAACGCATGATAGACAGAAAATGCTTGGCTTAGATCGCCTTTGCGCTCAAACGATTTGGCTTTGCGTATTTGCTGATCAATAGAAATCGTCATTTCCTCGGCTACATTAATGGTGACAAAGCCATGATTGCGCTGGCTTCGTGTAATATTGCGCGTAAATGATTAACCAATAGTATGCTCCGGTAACCAAGTTTCATCGACCGCATTGGCGACAGGTTTGTTCAAGATTTGGAGGCCCTTTGACCTTCGTCTTTGAGGCAATTCGTGCGGGAATCTTTGCGGGATGTCGTGCAGGCGGGCTGGCGCATCATAACGCAAGGGCTTGAACCTATGGCAGAGCTTTGACAAATGGTCGCACAGGTCTGGCAAGGTTGATCAGGCACGGCGCTTTCACTTCTTCCCAACGCTTTGGAGTATCTCATGACAATCACCCATCTTATCACCCATTCCGGTGGCTTTCATGCAGACGAGCTGCTGTCCTCTGTTGTGCTGACGCGTCTGTTTCCCAAGGCAGAATTGCTGCGCAGCCGTGACCGTCAGATGCTGACCCCGTCCGAGGAAAAGATCATCTACGATGTGGGGGGGGCGTTTGATGCGCAGGCGCAGATTTTTGACCACCACCAACGCCCCGGGCCCTTGCGCGCGGATGAGCAGCCCTACAGTTCGTTCGGGTTGATCTGGGCCCATTACGGGCGCGATTATCTGGCGGCAATGGATGTGCCCGCAGAGGATATCGAGGCGATCCATCTGAAATTTGACGAAAAATTCGTGTTGCCGATTGATCTGCTGGATAATGGTGCCATGGACCCGTCAGAAGCGGGGACATTGTCGATCCTGACACTGCCATCGTTGTTGGGCAGCTTGAAGCCGGTGTTCGATGATACCTCGCCAACGGCGGATGATGATGCGTTTTTGAACGCGCTGCCCATCGCGCGGGTGTTTGTCGAGGCCCAGATCCGCAACATGGCTGCCAAAGCGCGGTCAAAGGGAATGGTGCTGGAAGCAATCGCTAGCGCTGGCGACAGCCCGATTCTAGAGTTGCCAATGGGCATGCCGTACCGCTCGGCCATGGATGAGGCAGGGGCCGATCATATTCTGTTCGTGGTGACGCCGCGCGGCAAAGACTGGATGTTGGGGGGGATCAAACTGTCGAATGATACCTTTGACCAACGCGCTGATTTGCCAGCGTCATGGGCTGGTTTGACGGACGCGTCCCTAGAAGAGGCCAGCGGCGTCAAAGGCGCCAAGTTCTGCCATAACGCGCGTTTCATTGCGGTTGCAGATAGCCGTGAGGCGATTTTGAAGATGGCTGATTTGGCGGTGGCTGAACATACTGCTCTGCAAGACGCCTAAGTCAGTGGCATGTGCTGCTCCGCCAGTGATGGCGGAGCAGCTTGTCTGCTAAGTGAGCGTCTAGAAAGTCGTCGTCACTGAGAATTTGAAGTTGCGCCCAGGCGCCGGACGGGTCGACAGGCGTGGGGTATAGTCGTGGTCGAACAGGTTCTCGATCCCTACGCGGATGGTGGAATTGCTCAGCACGCCTTGTTGGGGTTGGTACGTTGCACGTAGGTTGTGAATGACCGAACCAGCGACAGTTGTGGCATCGTCGCTCTCATACCGTTTGCTTGCGACCGTTTCCCAGCTTAGGTCCAGCGCGTCGCCGAATTTCTTGCCCAGCGTCAGCTGCATCGTGTCAGCCGGCAGGCCAAACCAGTCAGCTGTCGTGCCATCGCTTTCATAGGCCGAGCCATTGACGATATTTGTGTTCATATCCACATAAAACCCAGTGCTCATGGCGTAGGATGCTTCAATCTCCAGCCCTTCGGTGTCGACGTTGCTGACCCCACTAAAGGATGTCACATCCCATAGCGCGGTTTTATAGAGGTTCCCTTTGAGGGCGAATGTATCCCCTGATTGGAAGACATCCGCACTGGCATAAGAGGCACCCAGCTCAAATGTGCGGGATTTCTCGGATTGGGTCATGAACAAAGGCGTGCCCAGATCATCAATGATTGGCAGACCCTCGGTGTAGGCCGCGCTGCCAAATAGGGCAAAACCGTTGTCGAAGGCGTAGCGCGCCGACAGCCCGCCGATCAGCGCGTCATTGGTGTAGGTCGCGTCATTTGGCGCATCCGATCCTGTGACCTTTGAGTGCTCGTACCGCAGGGCAGGGGTCACGGTCCAGTTCGATCCAATTTGCATCTCGTCGATGGCAAACACCGCATAGCGGTTGTCGACACCGCCGGGGGCCGCGCTTGCATCGCGGCGTTCTTTGCGGGTCAGCTCAACACCGGTGCGCAGTTCGTGATTGATGATGCCAGTGCTGAACAACGCCGTGTTTTTCACTGTCAGCTTGGTTGTTTCATAGCGGTGATCAGCATTCACAGTCCCAAACCCGCCGTCAGGAAAAGGAAAGCCACAAGGCATGCTATCGCCTTCACAAGACGAGCTGCCAGCGACATATTCTTGATCAATCTCTTGGTCGGCATAAGACAGCACAACTTCAAGATCTAACAAGTCGCTGTCGCCTTCAAATTTATAGGTCAGCGCCGCCGTCCGGCTATCAACCGATCGATCCACATTCCCAAAAATGGCATCGCTTGTTTGGAACGTGTCATAGGGGACGTCTTGATCATCTGTTTGGCTGTCTGAATAGGAAAACGTCAGCGATTGGTTGCGGTTCTCGCCAAATGTATAGCGGCCTTTGACCAGGTAAGAGGGCAGGTTAAAGGCAGAGCTGCCAATTTCATCACCGCCGCCATCTGTCTGATTGTCCTGATCGCGCCAAGTGTAGTTCAATAAAAACTCAAGATCTTCGGTGGGCTGCCATGCCAGATTGGTCGAGCTGGTGATCCCGCTGCCATTACTGGTAAATTCAAACGTCTGGGAGCCCGCAACGCCAATGTCGCCGCCAGTGAAATCAGCCGCGTTTTTTGTCTCCAACTTCACCACGCCACCGACAATACCAGAGCCGTATTCAAAACTGCCCACAGTGCCGCGAATGACTTCGGCGGATTTATAGAGCAAAGGATCCGTGAACAGCTGCGTCCCCACGCGGTAGATTTCCTCTGCCCCAACAGAAGCCCCATCCACAACAACCGCAACCTTCTGGTCGGTGCCATAGGTCGAATTTGCGCCAAAGCCGCGGATGTTTATGCCCGATCCCTGCGGGGTAGAGCCGTTCACCAGAATTACACCTGGAACGGAATCGATCAGCTCGGCAATGGTGCCAGGTTGGCGGTCATCAATTTCGTCCTGATCGATTTGCGTCACAGCCGTGGCTGTGTCGGTCTGCACTTTGCGTTTGCTTTCCCCCAGCACCAGCGTGCCAAGATCAGTTTCGCTGCTGTCTTGTGCAAACGCCGTGGCGGATGACGCCAATACAATGGCGCATGCCGTGCTGGCGCGCAGCAGTGCGCGTTGAGTTGGATATGACATTTTGTCCCCTTGTAAGCATGTCAAACGACGGTGCTTGCAAAAGAGAGCTGGCGGGTCGTAGCGGTTTTATGGCGACCATTGTTTCGGCCTCTTGCATTCCTTAATTAAGCTGAGTAAAACTGTCAACAATAAGAGGCGCCCCCTAAGGTGCCGCTTCGGCAGCCAGCATCATTCGTGTGTCAGCAACCGCTAAATCTCATATTTATCATAAGGTGAGCTGCCGCATGCCCTCGTTGTCCCCACAAACTATTCGCGCCCTGCGCGCAGAAAAACCCACACTGCGTGAACGGGATTTTGCCGAACAGCATAACATCTCAGAAGCGCAGTTGATTGCGGCCTTTACCCCAAAGAGCGCGACGCGCATCGCCTCCCATCCCGATCAAATCATCGGCGCAGCACAGCAATTGGGAGAGGTCATGGCCCTGACCCGCACGGCCTCATGTGTGCATGAGAAAGTCGGCGCATATGACGACTACCATGCGGGCGAACACGCCTCGATGGTCCTGAACGAAGACATCGATCTGCGGATATTCCCAAAACACTGGTGCCATGCCTTTGCGGTTGAGAAAGAAACCGACAAGGGCCTTCAGCGGTCCTTGCAGGTCTTTGATGCGGCGGGGGACGCTGTGCATAAGATCTTCATGCGGGCCACTTCTAATGATGCTGCATGGGCTGGGGTGAAGGAACAACTGGCACACAGCGATCAAAGCGAAACCCTTCTGGTTGATCCGCGCCAACCCGTCGAAGCCGCCAAATCCAACCCCGACAAAACAGAAATCTTGCGCACGGAATGGGCAAAGCTAACGGACACGCATCAATTCTTACGCCTGTGTTCAAAACTGAAAATGAACCGCCTTGGCGCTTACCGTAGCGCGGGTCAGCCGTTTGTTCGGCAGCTGCGCACCACGGGCGTGAATGACATGCTGCTTGCGGTGCAAGAGGCGGGGATCGAGATCATGGTCTTTGTCGGGAACAAAGGCTGCATCCAGATCCACAACGGCCCCATCGAAACTCTGCGTGAAATGGGCCCGTGGCAGAACGTCATGGATCCTCGTTTCAACTTGCATCTGCGCCTTGATCATATCGCGGAAGTTTGGGCTGTCGAAAAGCCGACCCAGCGCGGCCCAGCCATTTCAATCGAAGCCTTCGATAAAGACGGTGCATTGATCCTGCAGACCTTCGGTCTCGGAAAAAAAGGGCGCGATTATCGTGCGCATTGGGGGCAGATCGTGGCCTCTATGCCTGCGCTCGAAGCGGAGGCCATGGCATGAGGAGGCGTTCAAGCATGTCTCATGTGGCCAAAGGGCTGTTGAGCCTTTGTGCGGGGGTGTTTCTTGTTGCAGGCGGGGCCCGCGCTGATGGCGCAGCAAAGCCGCATGTTCTGTCCATCGGCGGATCTGTCACGGAAATCGTATACGCGCTGGGCGAAGAGGACCGCTTGATCGCGCGGGACACGACCTCGGTCTTTCCGCTGGCCGCAACGGCGTTGGCTGATGTGGGCTATATGCGCGCGCTCTCGCCCGAGGGGGTTTTGTCAGTCGCACCAGAGCTGATCTTGTCCGAGGAAGGGGCAGGCCCGCCAGAAACCATTTCCGCACTAGAGGCTGCGGCAATCCCGTTTATCGTTATTCCTGATGCATATGATGGGGCAGGTGTCATCGCAAAAGTACTGGCCGTAGGCGAGGCGCTGGGCGCACAACAAAAAGCCCAAGTTTTGGCAGATGATCTAGCGGATAAATTCGAGCAGGCCGCCCAAACCATCGCACAAGACACCGCCAAGAAACGGGTGTTGTTTATCCTGAGCACACAAGGCGGGCGCATTCTGGCCTCTGGCAGCCATACGGCTGCGGATGGAATCATCCACTTGGCTGGCGGCGTCAACGCTGTGACCGCGTTTGAAGGGTATAAACTGCTGTCTGATGAAGCCGTGGCTGCGGCGGACCCCGATGTGATCTTGATGATGGACCGCACGGATGATCATGGCGTGGCGGATGCGGACCTATGGGCAATGCCTGCGGTGATCCCAACGAAGGCCGCAGCCAATCAGGCCGTAGTCCGCATGAATGGTCTCTATCTGCTGGGGTTCGGGCCCCGCACAGCACAGGCGGCGCTGGACCTGAACGCCGCTCTTTACGGGCGCTAACGTCATGGTTGCCCTCAGTAATGTACCCCATGTCGTAGATCGCCAGCAGATCGGCCGTTCAGCCCATCTGTGGCTGGCGCTTGTGCTGATCTGTGTCAGCATTGCCAGCCTTGCCATTGGCGCATCGGGGGCGTCTTTGTGGGGGGCATTGGCGAAGCTTTCCAAGGGGCAACCCCTGACGCAAGTTGAGGCGGTGGTGCTGTGGGATATCCGCGCCCCGCGCATGATTTTGGGCATATTGGTCGGGGCCGCATTGGCGGTGTCTGGGGTCGTAATGCAGGGGCTTTTCCGTAACCCGCTGGCCGATCCGGGTTTGGTAGGGGTGAGTGCGGGCGCGGGGCTGGGCGCGATATCTGCCATTGTCTTGGGGGGGGTGTTGCCTGTGGCTGTAGGGCAGGCTGTTGGGCTGTATCTGGTGCCGATGGCCGCGTTTTTGGGCGGCTGGGTCTCAACGCTTGTGCTTTACCGTGTCGCCACGCGTGGGGGCCGGACCTCGGTTGCGACTATGTTGCTGGCGGGGATAGCGTTGGGCGCGTTGACGGGCGCTGTGGCGGGGCTGATGGTCTATGCCGCCGATGATAAACAATTGCGCGACCTGACCTTTTGGGGGTTGGGATCTCTTGCTGCTGCAAGTTGGTTCAAGGTTATGGTTGCAGGGCCGCTGATCGCCATATCGGTTGGTGTGGCAGTGACATTGGGGCGTGGGCTGAATGGTTTGGCCTTGGGCGAAGCGACAGCCCATCATATTGGCATTCCTGTGCAACGTATGAAGAACATCGCAATCCTGTCGGTTGCGGCGGCCACGGGGGCGGCGGTGGCCGTTTCTGGCGGCATCGGGTTTATCGGCATCGTGGTACCGCATTTGCTGCGGCTTTGGACGGGGCCGGATCACCGCGCATTGTTGGTGAACTCAGGCTTGCTGGGCGCGATTTTACTGCTGCTGGCCGATATGATCAGTCGCGTCGTTATTGCACCTGCCGAGATGCCCATCGGGATCGTTACAGCTGTTCTGGGCGCACCTGTGTTTTTGTGGATCTTGCTGCGTCGGCGCGGCATGGTGGATCTGTAACATGTTGGCCGCGCGTAACATTCACGTTTCTATCGGGCGATTTACCATTTTGGATGGTGTCGATTTTACAGCCAATTCCGGTGCTGTAACGGCCATCGTCGGGCCAAATGGTTCGGGTAAAACCACGCTGCTGCGCGCCATTACAGGCGATGTCGCCTGCACGGGACAGGTGCGGATCGGCCAGCAAGACACTGGCGCGCTCAAACCATGGCAACTGGCCGCAATGCGCGCGGTCCTCCCCCAAGCAAGCACGCTGGCTTTTCCCTTTACCGTGATCGAAGTGGTCCGCATCGGTTTGCAACAAGGTCTCTCGGGCGAGACGGACAGGATCGCGGTACAGGCGTTGGCGCGGGTCGGTTTGGCTGGCTATGAGAGCCGCTTTTACCAAGAACTATCTGGCGGCGAACAGCAGCGCGTGCAATTGGCGCGTGTCCTGTCGCAGGTTTGGCGTCCGGTGGTAGATGGCGCAGCGCGCTGGCTGCTTTTGGATGAACCTGTGTCGAGCCTCGATATCGGGCACCAATTGGAGGTCATGGATATTTTGCGTGATTTCGCGCGGGCAGGGGGCGGTGTCATCACCGTCATGCATGACCTGAACCTTACAGCGCTTTATGCGGATAAGGTGACGATGATGGCGCGGGGGCAGGTGCTGGCAGACGGTGCACCGCGCGATGTGATAAGTGATGCGAATATGACAACGGCCTACGGCTGCCCGATCCGCGTGAATTGCGCGCCAGAGGCGGGGGGCACATTCGTTTTGCCGCATGCCGCGGGTCATGGGTTCGCAGCCAAGGAGGCATCATGAAAAAACGATACGGGTTAGTCTTTTTCTTGGCCATGCCAGCAGGGGCCGAGGTGCCCCCATTTGAAGCAACAGCCGACATCCGGCAGGCGGACATCGTTATTTTGGGCGAAATCCATGATAACGCAGAACACCATCTGGGGCAGGCGGCCCTGATGGCACAGCTGAAACCAAAAGCGGTGGTGTTTGAGATGCTGTCACCCGCGCAGGCTGACACATTCAACCGAAATCCACGCGATGATCTGGATGCAGCGGCGCTGGCGATGGCATGGGCCAGTTCGGGGTGGCCTGCCTTTGATCTTTATCGTCCAGTTTTCGGCGCCTTGGGCGATACACCTGTTGTCGGGGCTGCTGCACCTCGCCCACAAGTGCGCGCGGCATCCACGGATGGGGCCGCCGCGACCTTTGGGCCGAAGGCGGCGCTGTTTGGTTTGGATCAACCTTTGCCAAAGGACCAGCTGGCCCAACGCAGTGCGATGCAATTTGACGCCCATTGCGGCGCCATGCCGCTAGAGATGATGGGCGGTATGGTTGAAGCACAGCGGCTTAGGGATGCTTGGTTCTCGAAGTCAGCCCTAGATGCGTTGAGAACTTTTGGCGCACCCGTCGTGGTGATTGCGGGCAATGGCCATGCGCGCCGCGACTGGGGCATGCCTGCAGCGATTGCGCGCGCGGCCAAGACCGTCACCGTCCATTCCATAGGATTTGTCGAACTGCCCGAACCCCAAAATGATCAGCGTTTCGACACTGTTTTCCCCACACCAGCCGCACAGCGCGATGATCCCTGCGCGGCTTTCACCTCTCAATAGGAACCCTGAATAGGAACCCAAAATGTACATTGCCATGAACCGATTTACCGTCAAACCCGAAAACGCGGAAGCGTTTGAAGCCCTTTGGTTGGGTCGTGATAGCCACCTCAAAGACATGGAAGGTTTTGTGGAGTTTCACATGCTCCGCGCAGCGCAAGCCGATGACGTGATCCTTTTTGCCTCTCATACGGTCTGGGAATCCGAGGAGGCCTTTCGTGGCTGGACCCGATCGGACGCCTTTCGGGATGCTCATAAAAACGCGCGTAACACTGCTAAACTGCACGAAGGATCGCCGACCTTTGAAGGCTTCACCACAATCCAACACATCGCATAGCCGTATAAACATCGCGCGCCTGATGACAGGCGCACACGACACAGGTTGAGGAACCGACATGAAAAATTTTGCAATAGCTTTGACCCTTTGCACAGCGGTCAGCACCGTTTCAGCACAGGCAGAGGAAACCAGCCTTGAGGGCAAAATCGGCGTTGAGTTAAACGCAACGCAAACCCAGGAGGCCAATTGCAAACTGACCTTTGTGATCACCAACGGATTGGGAAAAGACGCGCATGCTGTCTATGAAACAGTGTTGTTTGACACAGAGGGTCAAGTGAACCGGCTGACCTTGTTTGATTTTGGCAAATTGCCATTTGGCCGACCTCGGGTGCGGCAATTTGAAATCGCGAACCTGCAGTGTGAAAAACTGGGACGGGTGTTGTTCAACGGGGCGCATGCGTGCGCGGGCGAAGGAATTGACGCCACAAAATGCGAAAGCGGTCTGCACCTAAGCACCCGCACTTCTGTAGAGGTATTAGGCTGATGGAAATGTTTGTTATGGGCTGGCTGGAACCCATCCGCCAGATCGCTGAAACGGGCGGTCCTGTTGTTATGATCTTAATGGCGGTCGCTGTGCTGTCTTTTGCTGTGGTGTTGTACAAGGCGTGGCAATTCACGGCCGCTGGTGTGGGCCGTCACAAGGCATTGTCCCAAGCGGTTGCTGCTTGGGATGCGGATGATCGTGCGGCTGCTGTATCGGCGCTGCAATCTTCCACCAGCTATCTTACGCCAGTCATTGCCATGGGGTTTGAAACCTCGGGGGAGGAGGCGGCACGCCTGCAAGCCGAAGCCGAGATGAGTTTCGGTAAACTTGAGCGGGGGTTTCGACTGCTCGATTCTGTGGCGCAACTGGCGCCTTTGCTCGGGCTGTTCGGGACTGTTTTGGGGATGATCGAGGCGTTCCAATCCTTGCAAGACGCGGGCGCACAAGTTGATCCGTCGATCCTTGCGGGGGGGATTTGGGTTGCACTGCTGACCACGGCAGTTGGCCTTGTGGTTGCGATGCCAACCGCGCTGTTGCTCAGCTGGTTTGAGGGGCGCATGGATGCAGAACGTATTTTTGCTGAAAAAGCCATTCAAACGGTTTTGAAACCAACCGGTTTTGCGCCAGAAATGACAGCTGAAATGGTGCCCGCACATGGCTAGAACGCGCAAGCGGCGGCGCTTGTCGATGACCTCCCTTATTGATGTTATCTTCTTGTTGTTGCTGTTCTTTATGTTGACGTCGACGTTTTCGAAATTTGCCGAGGTCGAGCTGGCCGCAGGCGGGTCAGGGTCCGCGGCTGCACCAACATCGCCGCCGGTGTTTTTGCAGCTGGCGCCATCAGATCTGCGGGTCAACGGCACGGCTGCAACCTTGGAAACCCTGCAAGCCACACCGATTGCGGAACTGTCCGAAAAGACCGCGCTGATTGTCAGCTTGGCTGAAGCGGTAGACGCCCAACGGTTGACCGATCTTCTGGTGTCGCTGCGCGCCTTTCCGTTGCTCAGTGTGACTGTGTTGGGGGGCTAGAAAATGAACAAACCACGCCCGCGCGCGCAACGTGAACCGACCATCGCGCTGATCAATATCGTTTTCTTGATGTTGGTGTTTTTTATGGTGGCAGGCACGCTGGCCCAGCCATTGGACAAGGATCTGAAGCTGGTGAATACCCAATCGCTGGATGGCATCGCGCCGCCAGATGCGCTGGTGATCCACGCAGATGGCGTCATGGCCTACCGCGGGACAGCTTTAGACAGTGCTGCCGCGTTTCTGGCTGACATGCCTGAGGAAGACCGTGCCGTGATCCGTTTGGTCCCTGACCGAAACCTACCGGCAACAACGCTGGTGAACCTCACCCGAGACTTGCGTTTGGCTGGCGCAGGACGGGTGCTATTGGTGACAGAGAAGGCTCTGAAATGATCCCCAAATCGCTTCTTGTGAAAGGCATCAGTCTTGTTGCCTCTGTTACGATCCTGACGGCGGCCAGCCAATGGAGTACGCCCCCCCCCGTGACAAAACTGGAAGGCGCAGGCGAGACGATGCAGGCGCGTGTGGGGTCCAGCTTTGCGGATATGTCTGCTGGCGTTTTATCTGCTGATCCAGCACAGGATCATGCCGTCCCCGTAGAACAAGACCCCCACACTCCGATGGCCGAACCCATCGCGCCACTGGTCACCGATGCGGTTGCGCCTGAGCCCACCGAGGTAATGCACAAAATACTAGACACGCCCTTGCACGCAGCGGTGTCCGTTCAAAAAGCGATCGCCATAACCGCACCGGCCATGGCTGTTGCCGCGGTTATCCCAGCCGCGCCCGTACCAACCGATGCGGTGACCGCAGTTGTGCTATCCACGCCAGCATTGGCCGCGACCCCGCCCCCCGAGGCGGCGCAAGTGGTCCCTTCAACTGATCCCGTTGGGGCGGCGCCGGCTCAGGCCAGCAGGCCAAAACCGCGTGATCCGGCATTGGCAGCCAAGGCCGCAACCAAAAAGCCCAAAGTGGTGAAAAAGAAACCCGTCAAAGCCAGCGCAAAGGCCAAAAAGAATCCAACGCCAAAGAAAGCCGCCAAAGCGGGCAACGCCAAACGCAACAATACGCAAGGCAGCGTTTCGGGCAATAAAACCGCCCAAGCCCGCACCAAAGGCACGTCTGGTAAGAAAGCCAGCAAAAGCGGCAATGCGGCGGTCAGCAATTATCCAGGGCAGGTGATGCGCCGCATCGGACGCGTGCCCAAACCACGTGTGAACAACCGCGGGACGGCAGTAGTCGCTTTCTCTGTCTCATCTAGCGGCGGGTTGGCTGCGGCCTCTATCGCGCGCAGCTCTGGATCTTCTGCGCTGGACAAGGCCGCGCTGCGCGTGATCCGCAAGGCTGCGCCTTTCCCCAAACCGCCCAAAGGCGCGAGGCGACGTTTTACGATCAAAATTAAGGGGCGCTGAGCCGAATTTTGACGATTTCAGTGCCTCAGCCAATGGATGGGCTGACAGTTTGCACCATTTTCGGCGGTCGCGTGCCGAAAATAGTGCAAATCATGCCTTCTGTGGCATCTGCTCAATGGACGTTTGTGCCCATTAGCTGATAGCTGTTGTTCCTAAGAATAACAGTGTGTCAAAGCCATTGGTTCAAGAGTGCGCGCCAAAGCGGACCGGAACGCAAAGGCGTGAGTTCGAGGATAAGAGCGTGAAGCAAGCAACTCTGGCTGGGGTGTGGCGTGTGGCCGCCAGCAGTGTGGGGGTCTGGGCTGTTGCATGCGCAGCCCAAGCCGCAGATGTGTCTCTTAGCACGGGGGGCGGTGACGGTTTGGACAGCTCTCTGAAAGGGGGCTCGCTGTTGTTTCAGCAGACCTTGCTTGAAGAAAACAAACCAACAGCCACCGAGATACTTGCCGCGGCACAGGCCGATTACAAACGCCTGTTGGCGGTATTGTATGACCACGGGTATTTTAGCGGGGTGATCCATATCAAGGTTGACGGTCGCGAAGCGGCCTCGATTCCGCCCGTCTCGCCGCCCAAAAACATTTCACGGGTGAAGATCGATATTGATCTGGGGCCGAAATTCAAATTCGGGCGGGCCAACATCGCGCCGTTAGCCAAGGGCACAGCGCTGCCCGAAGGGTTTGCAACGGGCCAAACAGCCAGCATTGGCGTGCTCAGCAGTACGGTTTCCGCAGGCGTTGACGGGTGGCGCGCGCAAGGTCACGCCAAGGCCACGCTCGCTGAACAAAACCTCACTGCGGATCATACCGCGCACCGCGTTCATGCCGATTTAGCACTGGAGCCCGGACCTTTGCTGCGGTTCGGGCCTTTGCGGATCAGAGGCGAAAGCGACGTGCGTGACCAACGCATCATTGACATCGCGGGCCTGCCGGAGGGCGCCGTTTTTTCACCCGCCGAGGTCCGTCTGGCCTCGGAACGTTTGCGCCGCACAGGCGCGTTCAATGCTGTCTCTCTCAGCGAAGCGGATCAGATCGGGCCAAATAACACGCTGCCCATTCATGCGCAGATTGTGGATGCGCCCAAACGCCGGCTTGGCTTTGGCGCGGAACTGTCGACACTGGAGGGGCTGACCGTCAGCGCATATTGGTTGCACCGAAATCTTCTGGGCGGCGCGGAAAGCCTGCGTCTGGACGCCGAAGTCAGCGGTATCGGCGGCGGATCAGGCGGCACGGATTATTCGCTGAGCGCGCGGTTCGAACGTCCGGCAACCTTCAATGAGGACACAAATTTCTATGCCTTCGCTGAGCTAGAGCAGCTTGACGAAGTGTCCTTCTTCTCCCGTCAGGTCGAGCTGGAGGCGGGCATTGAACGGATCGCCTCGCCAGAGCGGACCTATTCCTTGGGGGTGGGTTTGCGTACAGCCAAGACGGAAGATGCCTTTGGCGAAAACAGCTATACGCTGCTGACCCTGCCGCTTTCGGCCGAATTTGACTATCGCGATAATGCGCTGGATGCGAAAAACGGCTATTATTTGAATGCTGAAGTCACACCTTTCATGGCGCTATCTGGGTCTGATAATGGGGTGCGCAGCTATGTAGATTTGCGCGGTTTCAAAACCTTTGGCACGGCGCGCCCCGTGACCTTCGCACTGCGGGGACAGCTGGGGTCGCTCTATGGGCCTGATCTGGACCTCGCGCCGGCTGATTACCTGTTTTACTCTGGCGGCGGAGGCACGGTGCGGGGGCAGGAATACCAATCCCTCGGCGTGGCCGTCGGCGATGAGACATCGGGCGGACGCAGTTTTGTCGGCCTCTCGGCAGAGGTGCGCGTGGGCGTGACCGAAAGCATTGGCATCGTTGGCTTTGCTGATGCGGGCTATGTGGGCGAAGAAGAATTCTATGACGGTTCAGGAACTTGGCATTCGGGTGCGGGGCTTGGGGTGCGGTACAACACCCCCATAGGCCCGATCAGGCTGGACGTGGCTGTGCCTACCTCTGGGCCTGAAGCGGATGAAGAATTTCAAGTGTATATTGGCATAGGGCAGTCCTTTTGATGCGTATGATCCGTTTTGCTCTGCTGGCCATTGCGCTGTTGATTGCCCTTCCTCTTGCCGCCCAAGAGGGGCCCGCAGAAGAAGACAAAGGCTATCTGACCCGCAAAATACAAGAACTGCTCAGCGGTGCAGGGCGCGAAGTCGAGATTTCAGGCTTTACCGGTGCGCTTAGTTCCTCTGCGTCTTTCTCGCGGATGACCATTTCGGATGCAGATGGCGTTTGGCTGTCGATGGAAGATGTGGTGTTGGACTGGAACCGCAGCGCGCTGCTGGGCGGGCGTCTGGAAGTCGAACAACTGAGCGCTGCGCGCATCGACATCCCGCGTCTGCCAAAATCCGAAGGAACCACGCTTCCCGAGGCCGAAGCCACGCCTTTCACCCTGCCAACATTGCCAGAACTGCCTGTGTCGATTGATATTGCGGCGCTCACGATCGCAGAACTGCGTCTGGGCGCGCCATTGGTCGGAGAGGAAGTGACACTGCAAATGACGGCCAAGGCCACTTTGGGGGATGAAGGGCTGGATGCAGCGTTCGTTGCCACCCGCACCAACGGAAAACGCGGACGGTTTGATGTGACTGCGGCTCTTGCGCGCGGGGATGATGTTCTTGATCTGCAGCTTGAACTGAGCGAGGCAAAACAAGGGCTGGTGTCAAACCTGCTCAATATCCCAGGTGCCCCGTCAATTGACATGACGATCAAATCCGCCGGTCCTTTGACCCATTTGGAAACAGACCTGGCCCTGAAAACAGACGGTCAGACGCGGCTGTCTGGTTTGGTGACTTTGATCACGCAAGGGGATGCAGCGGACCCAGACAGACGTGTTGTGGCCGATATTGGGGGTGATATTACTGCGATCGTTTTGCCCGAATACCGCGCGTTTTTCGGTGAGGACATCTCGCTTGCGGCTTCTGCATTGATCGCGGCCAACGGGGCGATCAGCGTCGATGATTTCACCCTGAAAGCAGATGCCGTCGATTTGGCGGGGCGGGTGGCCTTGTCAGAGGATAAGTGGCCCACGCTGTTGGACATAAACGGCCGGGTGGCCCGTGTCGATGGCACGCCCGTGTTGTTGCCAGGGGGCGGCGGGGACACCTATGTCGAGCATATGAATTTAGACATCCAATATGACGCGGCAAATGCCGATGCTTATGAGGCTGTCTTTGACCTTGCGGGCGTGGAAACATCCGCGGGTACGGTGGCGCAAACCACGCTGCGCTCAACAGGGACATTGGTCGGTGCAAAGGGGAATGTGGGCCAGTTGCGCGGTGCCGTGCAGTTTGCAGCGCAGGGCGTGGATTTTGTGGATGCCGCCTTGGCTGAGGCGGTGGGCACTGCCCTCGAAGGATCCCACGATATCACCTATATTACAGATCGCCCCTTTAAGATTTCAAACCTTGACCTGCACGGCAGTGACTACAGCCTCACAGGGGATGCGACATTCCACGGTTTGGATGATGGGCTCGAGATCGCCCTAAACACCATGTTGCGCGCCACCGACCTGAGCCGTTTTTCCGCCCTTGCAGGGCGTGAACTGGACGGCGCGACATCCTTGATGCTGGAAGGGTCGGTTGTGCCGCTCAGCGGTGCATTTGATCTGAAAGCTGTTGGCACGGCGGATGACATCAAAACGGGGGTTGCGCAGGCGGATGCACTGCTGGCTGGGCGTACCGATGTGACCCTGACCGCCATTCGCAATCAAAACGGCACGTTTCTGCGTAATCTCGAGCTGAACAATCCTGCCCTGCGTTTCACTGGCGTGGCCGAGTTGCGCTCGGAGGCTTCGTATGTGGACGCTGAAATTCTGCTGCGCGACATCGCAACGGTGTTACCGCAATACCAAGGGCCCGTGACGCTCAAAGGGAAAGCGCGGCAAAACGATGTGGGGTGGTGGGTCGATGTGGCGGGGGATGGGCCCTACGCTACCGCGCTCACGGTGAAAGGGTTGGCCACGGGCGCCGATGCAATGCTTGATTTCTCGGGAACTGTGCCTGAGGTTTCCGATTTTGCCGAAGGGATTTCTGGCCCAGCCCAAGCAGATGGCACGCTGCGCCAAACGCCACAAGGCTGGCTGCTTCAGACAAATGCATCCGGCCCCTTTGATGCAACTGCGCGGTTGAACGGGTTGGTAACACCAGCGGTTGATTTAGGGTTCGAGGTGGCAATGCCGCAGGTTTCAGCCCTCGCTGCTGGGGTCAACGGCCCGTTGCGGGCCACTGGCCGTCTGCGTCAGACGGATGACGGGTTTTCGGTCCAGACTGACGTTTCGGGTCCCTATGGCGCGGATGTCGCGGTGCAGGGCGCGATCACGCCAGCGGTCGATGTGCAGTTCAATGCCTCCCTGCCCAATCTGGCGTCTGTCGCGCCGCAGCTCAGCGGGGCCTTACGCGCCACAGGCGGGCTGCGCCAAACCGATCAGGGCTTTGTCATTGATACCAATGCAGACGGACCCTACAACAGCCGCGCCACAGTAAAGGGGCTTGTCACAGGCGATGACGCAGCCGTGGATTTCACACTGGCGGTCCCAAATCTGAGCGCGGTCGTCCCGAACTTGAAGGGACCGTTGAATGTGAACGGATCGGCTGGGAAAACGGCCCAAGGATGGCAGCTGGAGTCGGCGCTGCGTGGCCCTGCGGGAACCCAATCGACTGTCGCGGGGCTGGTTGGCAATGACGGCAATCTAGGCATCGCGCTGCAAGGCACGGCGCCGTTAGGGCTGGCAGGACCGTTCATTCGCCCGCGTGATTGGCAGGGCCAAGCGCGTTTCGATCTGCGTTTGGACGGGCCTGCAGGGCTGGATGCCCTTAGCGGCACAATCCAGACCAGCGGCGCGACGTTAACCGCACCCACACTGCGGACCAGTTTGGAAAATCTCACGGCGGATGTTCGGCTGTCGGGGGGGCGCGCTGCAATCGATGTTCGGGCGAATGCGGTCAGCGGCGGGCGCTTGGCCGTGAACGGGGGCGTTGCCCTGACGGGGGCTCAACAGGCAGATATCAACATCACCCTGACCGACATTGTGCTCCTTGATCCGCGTCTCTACCGATCTCAGATCAGCGGCGCGCTTCGATTTGCGGGCCCGATATCTGGCGGGGCGGGTATCACTGGTACCATTAACGTCGGTGAAACAAATGTAACCGTGCCCTCCACGGGGCTGACCAGCATCGGTGACATCCCCGAGATCACCCACATAGCTGCGCCCGCCAATAACCGCGTAACGCGCCGCCGTGCGGGGCTTTTGGGGGAAGGATCCACAAGTGATCCAGAGCAAAGCAGTTCAGGCGGCCGTGGTTATGGGCTGAACATCAACGTCAATGCGCCGGGGCGGATATTTGTCCGCGGTCGGGGCTTGGACGCAGAGTTGGGCGGCAGTCTGCAGATCACTGGCAATACAAACAACGTCCTGTCTTCTGGCCGGTTTGAGCTGGAGCGCGGGCGGTTGGATATTTTGGGCAAACGGTTTGACCTCGAAGAGGGCTACGCCCAGTTCCAAGGGGATTTCATCCCCTACATCCGTTTTGTCTCCACCACGTCAACCGACACTGGCACCGCCAGCGTGATCGTAGAAGGTTTTGCCGATGCGCCTGAGGTCTCCTTTGAGAGCACCCCCGAGGGGCCAGAGGATGAGGTCTTGGCCCAGCTGCTCTTTGGTCACAATATCTCGGATATTTCTGCGTTTCAGGCGTTGCAACTGGCCAATGCCGTGGCGACCCTTGCAGGGCGCGGCGGTGTTGCAGTGGTTGGGGATTTACGGGACAAATTTGGGCTGGATGATCTGGATGTCAGCACAAATGACGATGGCGAAACAGAAGTTAGTGTGGGCAAATACCTTACCGATGAAATTTACACCGAGGCCACAACAGCCTCTGACGGAACCAGCGAAGTGTCTCTTAATATCGATCTGACGCCCAACCTAAAAGGCAAAGCGACCCTTGGATCAGACGGGGATTCTTCTATCGGGATTTTCTTTGAGAAGGACTACTGAGGTCCAAACATCACGGTTGCGGGGTGAACCGCCCAAAGGTGCCCCGTTTGAACAGCAGCCCGTCCGCTTGTTCAGTCTGGGTGGCGGCAGTGGTGATTTGCCCCAAAACGATTGAATGATCCCCCGCAGGGTGCACCGCATAAGCGTCACAGTGGAAGGTCGCCAGACAGCCGTGCAGGGTCGGCGCGCCATTGGGGCCATCGTCATAGGGGTAGGGCGAGAAATCATGCCCTTGGCTAGCAAAATGCCGTGCAAGATCAATTTGATCGGCGCTGAGCACATGGATGCAGAACTGCGTGGCAGACACAAAGGCATCGTGGCGTTTTGAGCTGCGCGCAACCGACCAAAGCACCAATGGCGGATCCAGCGAAACGGACGAAAAAGAGTTGGCAGTCATCCCCAAAGGACCCGCTTGGGTTTGCACCGTCATCAGGGCAACACCCGTGCCAAATTGGCCCAACGCGCGGCGCAGGTCAGTGGTACGTGTCGGGTCCGGTACAAAACGATGCATGTCATTCTCCATTTCCAAAAGCGGTGACACGAGGCGCAAGGATTGTCCAGTATTCCTACTGAATGCATGGGGAATTTGAGGGGTGCATTTACAAAAAAGGCGCCCCAAGCAAAGGGCGCCTTTTTCTTTTGAAAGGGGACGGGCGGGGTCAGTTGATCATGCTGTTTTCAATCAGTTCATCCACCACCGATGGATCGGCCAATGTCGAAGTATCACCCAAACTGCTGTGATCGTTTTCGGCGATCTTGCGCAAGATGCGGCGCATGATTTTACCCGAGCGGGTTTTCGGCAGGCCCGGCGCCCACTGGATCAGATCGGGAGAGGCAATGGGGCCAATTTCCGTGCGCACCCAATTGCGCAGCGCCGTGCGCAGCTCTTCAGTGGGCTCTTCCCCGCCCATCAAGGTAACATAGCAGTAGATGCCTTGGCCCTTGATGTCATGGGGGTATCCGACCACGGCGGCTTCGGCCACTTTTGGATGGGCCACAAGCGCAGATTCGACCTCGGCTGTGCCCATGCGGTGGCCTGAGACGTTAATCACATCATCCACGCGCCCCGTGATCCAGTAATCCCCGTCTGCATCACGGCGACAGCCATCACCTGTAAAATAATAGCCTGGATAATCGGCGAAATAGGTCTTTTCAAACCGGTCGTGATCGCCCCAGACCGTGCGCATCTGCCCGGGCCAACTGCTGTTGATGCACAAAACGCCCTCGACGGAATTACCCGTCAGTATTTCTGCAGATGTGGGCTCTAGCACGACAGGTTCAATCCCGAAAAATGGTTTCATCGCCGAGCCGGGCTTCATCGCATGCGCACCGGGCAGTGGTGTCATCAAATGGCCGCCCGTTTCGGTCTGCCACCATGTGTCAACGATCGGGCAGGTGCCACCACCGACAACATCATTGTACCAGTTCCACGCCTCAGGGTTGATCGGTTCTCCGACGGTGCCCAAAATGCGCAGGCTGCTCAGATCAGCGCTTTTTACAAATTCCTCCCCTTTTCCCATCAATGCGCGGATGGCGGTGGGGGCCGTGTAGAACTGATTGACCTTGTGCTTCTCGCAGACCTGCCAGAACCGCGATGCATCGGGGTAGGTGGGGACCCCTTCAAACATCACCGTGGTCGCGCCATTGGCCAGCGGCCCATAGACAATATAGCTGTGCCCCGTGACCCAACCCACATCAGCGGTACACCAGAAAATGTCGCCGTCTTTATAGTCGAAAACCATTTCATGGGTCATGGCGGCATAGACCAAATACCCGCCGGTCGAATGCACAACCCCTTTGGGTTGGCCCGTCGAGCCTGAAGTGTAAAGGATAAACAGCGGGTCCTCGGCTTTCATCGGTTCTGGGTCGCAGGTGTCGGCGGCCGTGGCTGCCAATGCGTTATAATCGTAGTCGCGCCCCTCAGTCCAAGTGGTCTGGCCGCCTGTGCGTTTGACCACCAAACAATTCACGCTGTCTTTGCAATGCAGCAAGGCTTGATCCGCGTTGGTCTTCAGGGGCGTCGACCGCCCACCGCGTGGCGCGTGATCGGCGGTAATGACGACTCTGGCGTCACAGCCGTTTACCCGCGCGGCTAATGCATCGGGCGAGAACCCCGCAAAGACGATGGAATGGATCGCACCGATGCGCGCGCAAGCCAGCATGGCAAAAGCGGCCTCGGGGATCATGGGCAGATAAATAATGACGCGGTCGCCGCGCGATACGCCCAGATCCTTTAGGACGTTGGCCATTCGACATGTGCCTGCGTGCAGATCTTTATAGGTGATGTGCTGGGCGGGCTCGTCAGGGCTGTCGGGTTCCCAGATGATCGCCGTTTGATCGCCGCGTGACGTAAGGTGACGGTCGATGCAATTTGCCGCCACATTTAACGCGCCATCCGCGTACCAGTTGATTTTCACCGCACCCAGTGTAAAGTCCACGTCCTTTACTTGGGTAAACGGTGTCATCCAATCGACACGGGCCCCTTGTGCGCGCCAAAAGGCGTCAGGATCCGACAGCGATGCAGCATACATGGATGTGTATTTTTCCGCATCTACATGGGCGTTTGCGGCCAATTCGGCGCTTGGGGGGTATGTTTTTGCTGTTTGTGACATGAGTTTCTCCTCCAGTGGTGCGGTCTGCGTCTTTGGTTTTGCGCAGTATCGCGGGTGTTGGTGTGTAGTTTAGGGGTAGGGACGCGATTAGGGAACGATCTGGCAAGGGGCGCGGGACGCTTGTGTAAAGCAATTTTCGAAAATTTCGCAACTTTGTAAATCGCCACCTTCGTGCAGGATTGGGCCGCGCGCATCTTCTGTCGGGCGAACAAAGGCTTGGCACTTGCAATACTACGGGGTAGCTTGACCGCAAGCGCACCCAATGAGGTGCGTATGAATCGGGAGAAACCAATGAATAAATATCTTAGTGGCGCAGCAATCTGCGCGCTCAGCTTTGCCTTTGTTTCGCAAGCGGCAGCAACCGAATGGAATGTATCTGTATGGGGCAAACGCCGCGCCTTTACAGAGCACGTAGAAAAACTGGCCGAGTTGGTATCGGAAAAAACCGATGGCGCGTTCACAATGAACATCAGCTATGGCGGCCTGTCCAAGAACCGTGAGAACCTCGATGGTATCTCTATTGGTGCCTTTGAGATGGCGCAGTTCTGTGCGGGTTACCACCGTGACAAAAACCGCGTTGTAACTGTGCTTGAGCTGCCCTTCTTGGGCGTTGAGAACCTTGCACAAGAGCTCGCAGTGTCCAAAGCTGTTTACGCACACCCCGCCGCCGCGGAAGAAATGGCGCAGTGGAATGCGAAACTGCTGATGACGTCGCCCATGCCGCAGTACAACCTTGTTGGCACAGGCGAAGCCCGCAGCACATTGGAAGCCTTCAAAGGAATGCGTGTGCGCGCCACAGGCGGCATCGGCCAAGCATTTGAAGCCGTGGGCGGTGTCCCAACATCCGTGACCGCAACAGAGGCTTTCCAAGCGATGGATTCCGGCGTGGTTGATACGGTTGCCTTTGCCCAGCACGCGCACCTGTCCTTTGGGACAATCAATGAGGCGGACTGGTGGACACAAAACCTGAACCCCGGCACAGTGAACTGCCCTGTTGTGGTGAACATCGACGCGTATGACTCCCTCTCGGATGCAGAACGCGAAGCGCTGGATTCCTCTGTGGATGAAGCGTTGGATCACTATGTTGCCAACTACGGCGAGCTGCTGAAGCGTTGGGATTCCGTTCTGGAAGAAAAAGGCGTTGAAAGCGTTGTGATTTCCGACGAAGTTCTGGCCGAGTTCCGCGCAACCGCTGCTGACCCCATCCGCGACAAATGGATTGCAGACATGGAAGCACAGGGCGTCCCGGGCCAAGAGCTGTATGATCTGGTTGTAAAAACACTTGCGGAAGCAAAAAGCGCAAACTGATTAGCGGCGCAGGGGGGATAAGCCCTTGCATATAAAATACGGGGGGCTGCGCAATTTCGCGCGGCCCTTTTGCACTAAAATCTAACACCTAAACCAACAAGGGGCACGGTCATGGCAGGTTCCGCCGCAGTGCTGGAAGATTCCAGTCTATTGAGCAAACTTGATCGTATGTTGCTTCCAGTTGAGCGTTTCTGCGCTTTGCTGAGTGGCCTTGCGATTTTCTCACTGATGTTTTTGGCAGCCTATTCTGTCATTGGGCGCAAATTCTTTAGCAGCCCTTTGGCGGGCTATGTTGATTACATCGAAGCGGCGATGCCGATTATTGCGATCATGGGGGTGTCTTACGTGGCGCGCGATGGCACGCATATCCGCATGGACATGCTGGTGAATGCGCTCAAAGGTCGGACTTTGTGGTTTTTTGAACTGGTGTCCGTTTTGCTGATGCTGTTGCTGATCATTGGCCTGACTTATGGCGCTTGGGAACATTTTGATCGCTCCTTTGACTGCGCGCGCCCGTTTTGCTCCCGTGACAGCTCGATTGATATCAGCCTGCCGATCTGGCCCAGCAAACTGGTTGTGCCCGTGGCCTTTGCGATCCTGACCTTGCGTTTGGTGATACAGGCGGTGGGCTATGGCCGTGCGTTGATCTTGGGGCTGGAGAGCCCCGTTGCAGTGCCTTTGTCACTGACCATTGAAGAACAAGCCTTGGCCGAAGCCAAGATCATGGAAGGGGCCGACTGATGGAATCCATCGAAATTGGTATCTATGTCTCGGCGGGTATGCTGGTCATGGTTTTGCTGGGGATGCGGGTTGCGTTTGCGGCAGGCCTTGCGGGGTATGTTGGCCTGATCTGGCTGCGCTGGAACGGGTTTGACTACGATCCCGAACGTTTTTGGAAAGCGGTTGAGATCAGCACAAAAATTGCAGGGCTGACGCCCCACTCCAAAGTATCTGCGCAGGTGCTCAGCCTGATCCCTGTGTTCATCATGATCGGCTATCTTGCCTATCATGCGAAACTGACAACAGCCCTTTTTGAGGCCTGTAAACGCTGGATCGCTTGGGTGCCAGGCGGGCTGGCAGTATCGACCGTATTTGCGACGGCGGGCTTTGCTGCTGTGTCGGGCGCATCGGTTGCAACAGCGGCTGTCTTCGCACGTATCGCCATCCCCGAGATGCTGAAAATCGGCTATAACAAGCAATTTGCGGCAGG
Source organism: Sulfitobacter sp. (assembly GCA_039967155.1). Classification (GTDB taxonomy): domain Bacteria; phylum Pseudomonadota; class Alphaproteobacteria; order Rhodobacterales; family Rhodobacteraceae; genus Sulfitobacter. The sequence goes on from JBDVSG010000141.1 coordinate 31,561, forward strand.
TGTGGTTGCTGCGGGCGGCACGCTGGCCTCGCTTATTCCGCCCTCGGCGATCCTTGTGATCTATGCCATCATTGTTGAACAAGACGTGGGCATGCTGTTGCTTGCCGGTTTTATTCCGGGTGTGTTTTCTGCAATTGTCTACGCAGGTCTGATCATCGGCATTGCGGTGATTTGGAAAAACGTAGGTCCCCCCGTGACGGGCTACACATGGAAAGAACGTTTTGAGAGCCTCCCGCCCGCGCTGCCCATTATCGCTGTGGTCGTGATCATCATCTTCTTTGTCTACAACCCCTTCGGTGACGCATGGGGCACCCCAACCGAAGGCGGCGCCGTAGGCGCGTTTATCGTTTTCCTCATGGCGCTTTACCGCGGCATGCGGTGGGCCAAATTGAAAGAAGCGCTGCTGGAAACCGCCAAACTGACGGTGATGATTTTCACCATCATCTGGGGCGTGTTGATCTACGTGCGTTTCTTGGGCTTTGCTGAACTGCCCGAAGCATTTTCCGACTGGATCACTTCGCTGGAAATGGCGCCGATCACCATTCTGATCTGTATCCTGCTGGCCTATGCGGTGTTGGGCATGTTTATGGATGCGATTGGCATGCTGTTGCTGACGCTGCCCGTGGTTTACCCTGCCGTGATGGCATTGAACGGTGGCGAAACAGTTGCTGCGGCGGACAGTGCCTTTGGCATGTCGGGCACGATGTGCGCGATCTGGTTTGGTATCTTGGTAGTGAAAATGGCTGAGTTTTGCCTGATCACGCCGCCCATTGGTCTCAACTGTTTTGTTGTGGCGGGGGTGCGTGATGATCTGACAGTGCAGGACGTGTTCAAAGGCGTCACGCCGTTTTTCATTGCCGATGCGGTGACAATTGCGCTGCTGGTGGCTTTCCCGTCTATCGTCTTGTGGTTGCCCTCTTTGGCAAGCTAAGCATGTCCCACGCGCGGCGTCGTAATTGCCGCGCGTGGGACCTAACAAAGGCAAATGATGTTCCGCTTTTTGCATAGTTCTGATTTGCATCTGGGCAGGCCATACGGCCGCCAAGACGAAGACGTCCGCGGCCGCCTGCGACAGGCCCGCCACGGTGCGTTGGCCCGTTTGGCACAGGCCGCACGTGAAGGCGGCGCTGCGACAATCCTTTTGGCGGGCGACACTTTTGACCAAGAAACCCCAGCCCCCCAAATCACCCGTCAGGCGCTCAACGCGATGGCCCAAGAGACGGACATCACTTGGGTTCTTATGCCAGGGAACCACGACAGCCTCGCAGCGACTGAGCTGTGGGGGACCATCACCCGTGATAAACCCGCAAATGTGGTCTTGGCACTGAGTAGCAAGCCGATTGATCTGGGCGGGGCCTACCTGTTGCCCGCCCCTTGTACCGCGCGCAATCCTGGCCGCGATTTGACCGTGGATATGGGGCAACCCACCCCAGAAGGGGCCATTCGCATCGGGCTGGGCCATGGCGGTATCACCGACTTTGACAATGGCGCCGCAGAAGGCCCCAGCGGCACCATTGCGCCCGATCGCGCGGCGCTTGCGGGGCTGGACTACCTTGCCTTGGGCGACTGGCACGGCCAAATCCGCGTGTCGGCGCATATGTGGTATTCGGGCACGCCAGAGGCGGATAGTTTCAAACATGATCACAGCGGCCAAGCGCTACTGGTGGGCATTGCCGCCGCTGGCGCATTGCCCGAGGTCACGCCAGTACCCGTTGGGGAAATCACATGGCAGCGCCGCACCCTCGATTTGACGCCAGAAGATTCCTGCACGGCCCTTGTTTCAGCGCTGCTGCCGCCTCTAGATCAACGCAGGGATACGATGTTGCAGGTCGTCGCGCGTGGCCGCATCGGCGTGCAACAGATGCAAGCGCTCAGGGCTGCGCTGAATGCGGTGACGCCTGATTTTCTAAGCCTCACCCGCGATACTGACGCGATTGCATTGGCCCATGATACCACCGACCTTGAGGCGATTGATCCCTCTGGCGGTGCTCTGCGTCAGGCCGCTGATGCGTTGTCACTACGCGCACAAGACGGGGACCTTTCGGTTGCGGATCGTCGTTTGGCCGCGACAGCGCTGTCGCAACTGTTTTCATTCGTGTCTGAGGAAGCGCAATGAAGCTGCGTAGCCTTACCCTTGAAAACGTTCGCAAATTCGCAGGCCAAAAGGCCAGCATCAACGGCATTGGCGACGGCGTCACTGTGGTGTCCGAGGCGAATGAATTTGGAAAATCCACCTTCTTTGATGCGCTGCACGCGTTGTTTTTCCTCAAATATGGCGGCGCCACACGTGAGATAAAAGCGCTTCAGCCGCGCTCTGGCGGGGCGGTGCGTGTCAGCGCCATGATCGAGCTGCCGGAAGGGCGTTTCACCGTAGAGAAAACCTATCTGGCGCAAAAACGCGCCCGTGTATTGGATGCAACCGGCAGTGTGGTTGCACTGGATGATGAGGCCGAGGCGTGGATCGCGCAGCTGATGGGCAGCGGGCTGGAGGGGCCAGCAGGGCTGCTCTGGGTTCGGCAAGGCGTCACCGCATTAGAGCCGTCAGGCAATGTCGGGGCAGACAAATCCGAGAAAGAGCGCCTTTTGGGCGCGCGCCGTAACCTGTTGTCTTCGGTGGCTGGGGAAATCGATAT
>JBDVSG010000142.1:0-3761 GCA_039967155.1 Sulfitobacter sp.
CAGCCGGCGCAGCTTGGGGTGGGGTATGTCCGTGAAAGGTACAGGGGCGATGTTGCCCACGTCCGTTACTTTATGGCCAAGGTCACGCAAGGCTTCTGCCAGCCCTGCTGTGCGGTAGGCGTCAGGGCCCATGATGCAGCCGCGGCGGGTCTTGCCACAGTCCAGCGGTACGCCTTGTAAAATGCAATGTTGCGGTGTCATGATGCTGTCCCATATTGATTTCTTATGGGTATAGATGGTATAAATGGTCAGGTTATAGCGTGCAAATTGACCTATATGGTTCATATTTGACCAAAACGGAGATTTTGATGGACGATACGGATAGCCGTTTGATTTCTGCATTGCGCCATGATGCACGTGCGTCTCTCTCGGATTTGGCGGCGGGTCTTGGCGTGTCGCGCACGACGCTGCGCGCGCGGCTTGCGCGGTTGCAAACCAGCGGAGAGATCGTGGGATTCTCGGTGATTACCCGCGCGGATGTGGCCCGTGACCCTGTGCGCGGGATGATGATGATCGGGATCGAAGGGCGCGGCGCGGCGCGGATCAAACGCCATCTGTCAGCCATGTCCGAGCTGCGCGCGGTGCATTCTACAAATGGCCGTTGGGATCTGATCGTTGAGATCGGCACCGCCACGCTGGCGGAATTTGACAAGGTGCTGGAACGCATTCGCCAGCTGGAAGGCGTGATGAGTTCCGAGACAAGCCTGCTGTTGGGAACACAGAAATCGGTTTAGGCGTTGCGGGCGGCTTTGATCCAAAGAGCCGCCAACAACAGCGATGCAATCGCGTTCCAGCCCGCCATGCTGATACCCATCATTTGCCATGCAATGTCATCGCAGCGCACAAGCGGCGCGGATAGGATTTGGTCCATCAGCTCTTGGGCCGATAGATTGGAAACGCCGGATGAGGTGCAGCTGGTTGGGCCTTCCCACCAGCCTTGTTCAACCCCTGCGTGGAAAATCCCGATGCAGGCAGTCGCCAATGCCGCCAATGCCCCCAGCCACGCCAGCTGGAGTTTGCGCGTCAGTAAAACGACGGCACCGATCATAATGGCTGCCGCATGGGGCCACCGTTGCCATAGGCACATCTTACACGGCGCCATGCCGCCGATGTGTTGGAAGGCATAGGCACCCAGCAAAAGGGCCGCTGATCCAAGCGTGGCTAGAAGGACAGCGCGCATCAGAACAGCTCTATCGCCATAAAGCCGCCAATTAGCAGGGCCACGGCAAGGGTGAACATCAAAGGCAGGCGTTTTTCAATGAAGTCGCGCACAGGCGCGCCGAATTTCCACAAAAGCAACGCCACCAAGAAGAACCGCAATCCCCGAGCAAGGATTGATGTCACGATGAATGTGCCCAACGGCATCGCGGTCCAGCCGGACATGATTGTGATGACTTTGTAAGGGAAGGGGGTCACACCTGCGGCCAAAACAGCCCAGAAGCCCAGATCGTTAAACCGCGTGGCAAATTCGGCCATTGAATCTGCCTTGCCCAGAGACTGCAGGATCGGTTCACCCAAAGTCTCAAACGCCAGCGCGCCGATAGCATAGCCCAGCAAACCGCCTAGAACAGACGCAACCAGCGCAACGCCCGCAATCACAAACGCACGGTTGGGCCGCGCGATGATCATTGGGATCATGATAATGTCGGGCGGGATGGGGAACATCGAGCTTTCTAAAAATGAAACAAGGGCCAGCACCCACAAAGCATGGCGGTGCTCGGCAAGGCTGAGCGTCCAGTCATAGAGGCGTTGGATCATCGCATGGCTCCTGAAGTGTTTCTACCTCAACATCACGGGATTGGATTAAGGTCAAGGGAAGGGCACAGCACAGAGTTGCAAATGAATGTAAGTTTGGGCTTGCTCAATATGAAAGCGCAGGCTACATGGTGCCGCGTGCCCAAGTGGCGGAATGGTAGACGCAGGAGATTCAAAATCTCCCGCTGCGAGGCGTGCCGGTTCGAGTCCGGCCTTGGGTACCACAAACCCTGTCCGAAGACAGTGTTTTCCGTAGAATCAATTCAATTTAAAATGCAACCCCTTGGAGAACTTAATTTTGACAAATTGTGTGTCCTTGGCTCCCGTGATGGCATCAAATTTTTGGGAAACGGGCTGGGCCAGTTGTGCTGGTTCTAAGCGGAGTGGGAGGCGTTGGTCAATTTTTGGGCGGTGCGCCCATTTCGCCTTATCGTAGTTAAACGCCAAATTTCTTAGTAAATACGTGATTTTACAAAATGCTCTATAGATATTGAAACGTTTTTGATGAGAAAAAAGCGGTTCCGGCTGGCTCTTTTAGGTGACGAAAGCTTCCCTAAGGTTAGTTTTGGCCCAGAATCGATTCGTTGAAATGTGACAAACCTTGCGTCAACTTTTCAAAAATAGCGCCAATTTAGTTAGATTATCTCGGATTCGTAAACGGACTGGATGGGATTGTGGTGGAAATAAACGATATAACATCACATCTGGGTCGAAACGTATTGTCTCTGATTCGGGGACAATTTAGGGTTGTTTTTTACGCGCGACATTTTGACGATCGTGTATATCACCTTTAAAATAAGGGGTTGGGGTGGAAACGCATTTTCCGCAAAAGAAACAATGCTCTAGTATAACGGGAAGTAATCACCCTTTGGTTGTGGAAGCTCTCTTTTTCGTGAGCGATATCCTGACACTTTTCTGACTTTTTTCCCTTTGAGGGCCAATCGCGTAAAGGTATCAATGAGGCAGCCCAACTGGGGGGCTGAGACGAATAGGTCCGGGGGCGGCCGCATTTTTACTGCACTTTATGGTGTGGGAGACGTGCAGCGCCGCGAGTTTGCGATTGCTGTAAAGAACATACGTGACATGTCACGTATGTTTCGCAGTTGGGCCACAATTTGGCCTGTCTCTCCCAGCATTAGGCGTAGTGCTTACGGCCGCTGAAAATTCAGTGGTTACCTCTCAGTGAGGGATTTTGAGTTGAATGGAGAAGACTGTGAATATGACAGACCTAATGATCCACGGCCAAGCAGATAGCGGTTGCGCGACCGATAGGTCTGCCAAATCGACTCACTCGCCCTCGACACACGCATCACACAATCCGGCCGCCACGCGCGCCGTGCGCATTACGGCATAGGAGAATACACCATGATCAGAACAATTGATTTCAATAACCTCACATCAGGTGAAAACGTAACAGACCAATATGAAGATATTGGTGTTCAGATCTCTGCTGTCTCGACAGGGACAGACGTTAATCAAGCCATGATCTTTGACACCAATAACCCCACGGGTGGTGATACTGATCTGGCGACAGATAACTTGGATAATGTGTTGATCATCTCCGAGGACGGCGATTCTTCGGATCCTGATGATAATGCTTCTGGTGGTTCCGTTACCTTTCAATTTGACGATCCGGTCTCCATTAAGTCCCTGACTTTCCTCGATCTAGAGGAAAACGCGACTTTGCTTTTCTATGGTGAAGATGGCTCATTGCTGAGTGAACAAACGGTTCTGCCCAATGGCGATAATGGTCAGAGCGTCATTGAATTGTTTGTTCCAGGAACAGTACGTTTCGAGATCGAGCTTCAAGGCTCGGGTGCAATCGACAATTTGGTGTTCGAAGACAACAGCACAGTTGACGCCGTAGACGACACGGCCGAAACGGAAGAAGACACACTGGTAACAATTGCTGTGCTGGACAATGATTCCGATCCGGAAAATGATCCGCTGACGGTCACAGCTGCGACATCGGATGATGGCACGGTTGAGATCAACGACGACGGCAC
>JBDVSG010000143.1:0-10026 GCA_039967155.1 Sulfitobacter sp.
CGAGGGTCATGCCTTCGCTGAGGATTGCGATGTGTTCGGATACTGACCAAATCAAGTCAGCGATATTGGCATCCTGTCGGATTTCGCCATTCACAGCTAACCAGATGCGCGCATTTGTCAGGCTGGGCACATCTGCAATAGGTTTGAGTGGTGCGATGGGAGCTGAGAGGTCGAACGCTTTGGACCAATCCCATGGGCGGCGGGCTTTTTTGGCATCCGCTTGAAGATCGCGGCGGGTGAAATCGATCCCGACAGAAGCGCCCCAAATGTGGTTCACGACGTCTTTTGGTGCGATGTTAGCGCCGCCATTCCCTATGGCGATCACCAGCTCTATCTCATGATGTAGGTCGTTGGTGAGCGGGGGATAGGGAATATTACAGGGCGTATCGCAAGCTGCATCCGCTGGTTTTGTAAAAAAGAACGGCGGTTCGCGGTCCGGATCATTGCCCATTTCGCGCGCATGGGCTTCGTAGTTCCGCCCAACGCAGAAGATGCGGCGGACAGGAAAGCGCGCCTCGCGGCCTTGGACAGCGAGGCTGGCCTGTGGGGGTGCTGCGAAAACAAATGCCATGCCGGTCACCTTTGTAAGTCAGGGGTTTCGCGTGCGAAACAGTCCCTGAATTTTACATAAAAAATTAAACTCTTGTTCAGAGATCCGCGATCTCAATCGCCCAGTTTTGCGTGAACCTCATCAAGGTCGATCTCGCCTATTGGCATCTTATTCGCGGGGTTTTCAAAGTCATATTTAAACAGGTTGAAGTCGCGTTTGAAGATTTCATAAACCAAATGCATCGACAGATCGTCGAAGTAGTCTTCCACGGGGTGCGCGCGCTTTGGACCGTGGCCTTCGCTTTCATTAAAACGGGGGATTGCGGTGAGGTCTACGGCATGTGGCGTTTCGATTGCGCCCAAGACATCGTTCATCCCGTCGTTGAAGGTTTCGGTCCAGATGATTTTATCGTATTTACCACCGTTCACAATAAACGTGCTGACGTGGCCGGACATCGCAGACCAGTGGATATCGGGGTCCATCGGGCGGCGCCAGCGGATGGTGTCACGCGCAAACAGCAAAAAGCGGCGGAAGCTGGCGATTTGGTCGAATTCCTGTTTGCCATCATAACCGCCCACTTCGATCCCATATTTCTGGGTCAAAAGTGGGACCAAATTACCACGGTAACGTTTGCCGTTCCGCTGAATGCCACAAATTTTATCAAAGAAAGAACTCAGGATACGGGTGTAAGGATTGCGCACACAGGTGAAAGCATAAGAGCTGTTGTTTTGCACATTTCGCGTAATCGGCTCTTGGCTGTTTTCCAGCGCCCATTTGTGCAAACCCCCTTTTGCATCATGGATATCACCGTCAAAAAACACGCCATGATCAGAGTAATACATGATCTGGCCAATGGTTGAGCAGGCGCATTTTGGCACCACGCGATAGACTACGCTTTCACTCTCGGTCATCCAAGTTCCGGGAAAACCCATGACTTACCACTCCTGCTCGTACGGTTTGCGTCGCCTCTTGGGGCAACTTTTGATCTACAAAAGCAAATAATTGCTGTTTATTCAATGCGTGTTCACGATTAACTATGTAAACAATCGAGTATATTTACGGTGAATGGTTCCTAGATGGCAAAAATTGCCTATATCCTCCTCTGTCACAAAGATCCCGACGCCATCATCAAACAGGCGGAGCGGTTGACGGCTGTGGGCGACTATATGTCGATCCATTTTGACGCGAGCGCGGATCCCGAACATTTCAACGCCATCCGCACCGCCCTAAAGGGCAACCCAAACGTCACTTTCGCGGCTAAACGGATTAAATGCGGCTGGGGCGAATGGTCACTGGTTCAGGCGACACTGCATGCGGTTTCATCCGCAGCGGCGGCCTTTCCACGGGCCACCCATTTCTACATGTTGTCGGGCGATTGCATGGCCGTCAAATCCGCCGAATACACGCATAAATTCCTAGATGATAACGATGCCGACTTCATCGAGAGCTTCGATTATTTTGAAAGCGACTGGATCAAAACAGGCTGGACCAAAGAGCGGCTGATTTACCGCCATTGGTTCAACGAGCGGACGCAGAAAAAGCTCTTTTATGCGATGTTCAATTTCCAGAAACGATTTGGCCTAACGCGCGACATCCCTGCCGATATTCAGGTACAGATCGGCAGCCAGTGGTGGTGTTTGCGACGCCAGACAATTGAATGGATTTTGGATTTCTGCAAGGAACGTCGCGATGTGATCCGTTTCTTCCGGACCACTTGGATTCCCGATGAAACTTTCTTTCAAACGCTGGTGCGCCACATGGTGCCAGAGGATCAAATTCGGGCCCGCACGCTGACGTTTTTAATGTTCACCGACTACGGCATGCCCGTCACCTTTTACAACGACCACTATGACCTTCTGCTCAGCCAGGATTACCTGTTCGCGCGCAAAATCAGCCCCGATGCCCAAGATCTCAAGCGGCGCTTGGGGCTGCTTTATGCGGCTGAAGGGGTGAAGTTTCAGATCAGTAATGAAGGTCGCAGCCTGTTCAAATTCCTTACTGGGCGCGGGCGGATCGGACGGCGGTTCTCGACCCGCTTTTGGGAAACCGAAAGCACGCTTGGCCGCGAACGTGAGCTGCTGATTGTGGTCTGCAAAAAGTGGCACGTGGCCAAACGGGTGCTGGACCGCATCCGCCAGACCACCAATGTGCCCGCCATCGAATATGTCTTTAACGAAGAAGACACGCCGCTGCCCGCGCTTGGCGGTATTGAAAAAACGCTGGGCAAACGCACGCGCCACCGGCGGGCTTTGATGCGCATGTTGTTCGACTATTTTGAAACGGACCGCCTGATTGTCTGCATGGACCCTAGCAACCTTGACCTGCTCGAGGATTTTTCAGCTGACCGTTCCGGTACGCGCATTCTGGAGGTCGAATGCAGCTTCTCGGAAGAATACCTAGTGGGCCATGCCATGCGTGTGGGGCTCGCGGGCGAGCAAACCTCGCAGGAAACGCTGGACCGCTTGCTGCCCACCATCCGCAACGACATGGTCTTTGAAAGCGATGCCATACGGGACGCCCAATTCGAAAACCATTGCCGCATCCGCGAAAATGCATCCTCAGAAGACAACGCCAAAGAACTGGCTAAATTCCTTGGGATGTCGCAGGAAAAAGCGCAAGAGATCACCAGCACCGATTACCTCTTTTCCGACTAAGGAGCCGCCCTGTGGCCTATGAATACGACGACCAGAACATCTTTGCCAAAATCCTGCGCGGCGAGATCCCCAACACCACCGTTCTAGAGACCGAGCACACCCTCGCCTTTCGTGATCTCTACCCGCAGGCGCCGATCCATGTGCTGGTGATCCCCAAAGGGCCATACATCAGCTACGATCACTTTGCCGCCGCCGCCTCTGATGCCGAAATCGTCGATTACACCCGCGCCATCGGCGAAGTTTGCCGCATGGAAGGTGTCACGCTGGACGCAAATGAAGGGTTTCGCATGATCAGCAATGCGGGCGAACACGGCGTGCAAGAGGTGCCGCATTTGCATGTGCACATCTTGGGCGGCATCTCCATCGGGCGGATGGTGCAAAAGCCCAGCTAATATCGCGGCTTGCTAACCCTTCGGGGTTAGCTTTTCTTTTTGCGCCATGTGCCGATCCACCCTGTGACGGCGCCGCTTGCCTCGGCCAGATCATCCTCGATCGCTTCCATGGTCGGATCAATGCGCGCCATGCGGAAACGGCGCCAACGCACCCAGACACCGTAAACCACTGCCGCAAACAGGGTCAGGATCACGATGTTCAGCCAAGGAATGCCCTTGGCAGCATCGGGGCCAGACACTTCACGCACGGAAATCGCGTTGGGAAAAATCGTCAGGAACTCATTGCGCCAGCCGTAATGTTTGATCGCCACAAAGCGGGCATCGTCTTCTGGTGATTTCAGATCGCTTGCCTCGGCCTGCAAATTAGAGGTGTCGAATTTGAAATACGGCGGCCAGCCCCAGCCCGTGTCTTCGTTGCGATAAACCATCACATCACCGCCAACACGGCGCGACTGGACAAAGAACACATCGCGGTTCGCCAACGTCCCATCTGTGCCCACATCCGCCTGCGCCCAGAACAGCGAATTCTCTCCCAGATCGATACGTTTTTCATAAGTATCAGTGATCCGCACGATATCCGTCTGCGGCAAAGTATAGTGGAAAAACGCCGCCACCAGCACCCAAACAGTGATCCAAAACGTCCAACGGATAAATGCAAACATACGCGACCCCTTTTCAGGCTAGGCTTTCAAGCAAAATTAGTAAGATAGATGACCACTGACACAAGGATCACAGGAATAACATAGACAGATAGGATCAATTTGCGGCGCAGAGATTTGTCGTAATCCTCTAGCCCTTCTTCCAGAAAAACATCCAAGGTCTGACCTTGGTTGTCTTCCTCCCATTCCGCGCGCAGCTTACCCTTGCGCACCGCGCGCGAATACAGCGACAGGCACAGGTAGATCACGCTCAGCACGATGAAACCAACGAACATCAGACGGGCAAGTGCGAACATACGCTATCTCCTCTTCACGGCACCCCAAGGCCCCACCGCCGCAATGCGGTCTGGAAGGGGGGGCGGTTTCTTTCCTCTGCGCGGCAATGGCGGCACCTCGATATCGGGCACATGCCCGAACAACGCATCACGCACCCCCGCTTTGTCCCCTTTGTACGCGCGCTCTAGAAAATCGGCAACATAGGCCTTCTTTTCCTCAGGCCACGCGGCATAAGTGTCATAGAACAAGTCCTTGTGGCAGATGAACAACTGGCGGATATCCTTGGGCGCCAGTTCGGCCAACAGCATATTCACCAGCTCGGCGTCGGGCGTGTCAGCGGCGCGCAGCGTATAGAAATAGACCGGATCATCACTGTCGATCTTGGGGAAAGCACCGCCATTCTCGGCCCAATTCACCAACTGCCCCAGCGTGTGAAATTCGCGTGGCATCTTATCTGCATGATCACGCGCCAGCCTGCGCAAATCACGCGGGCTAAGATCAACCAGATCGCCAGCGTCCCCTGCCACCGCGTCAATCAAAATGAAATCCATCTTCTGCCGCAAGATCGCCGCCGATCTGATGCCCCGCGCCTCTAGGATCGTTTCGGTCAAACCGTTCAGTTGGAAAAACTGCGCAATCCGGTTGCGCTGGGTCGTGTCGAAAACATACTCCAAGGGAACCTCATCCAGATCCCCCTTGCCCGCAGGCGCAATCACCGCAGGGTGCGCCACATCTTGGAACACATACAGCCCGCCAAAATGCGCCGTCCAAAAGTTGCGCTGATCAAATTGCATCACCTTCAACTTGACCGGATTACGCACCACATCCCCCGTCTTGCCCGCCAGCGCGATCATATCCGCGATGAGCACATCATCATACCAACCGCCCTCAGTATCGCGGAAGTCATCCACCATATCCGCCAGCTTTTCGGCATCTTTCACCGTGCCGCCCGTCGTGTCCGCCTCAACCCGCACACGGCGAATGTCGAACAAACGCGCAGGCGAAGACACATCATACACCGAATTCACCAGCTCCCCCGCGACCGCATCCTTAGCCGTCAGCGCATATAAAGCCGCTTCATTCTCGGCAATGAAGTCCTGCAAAATCGCCCGCGAGGTCGAGAATTTCGTGCGCAATAACGGGGCCGAGCGTTGCTCGACGCTCAGCAAAATAAACTGCCGATTTACGCCCTTGTGGTTCAGGTACAGCGCATCGCCCAGTTCCTCCCCCACCTCGGGCGAGAAGCCCGAGATATCAACGAAGAAGTCGGTCAGCGCGGTGCGCTTACCCGTCAGATGATGCAGCGCACGGTTATACCGTTCGACCAACGCGGGCGAGGAGACATGGAAGAGGTTGCCGAACATCAGGCCGGCGCGGATGAGGCGGTTCATTGGAGTTCTCGCACAAGCGCTTGGTATTCGTCCCAGTGCTCTGCATTTACCAACCGATCTTTTGGCAAATTATCAAAAAGATCGAAGGCCTCAACATATGGGATCATGTTTTTCCCCTGCTCTGTAAAGCAATTATAGAAAAGTACCAAAAGTTCGTCATCGGAAAACAGCGCTCTAAAAATCTTCCGGTGTCTCAACTCGGCCATTTTTTCTTGTTCAACGTCACGCATACTATTGTGAACAAAGCGAAAGTAGTGCCCAAGATCATGTCTATATTTTTCGTACATATCGGAGTAACGTTCCAAAGTGCGATCTAGTGTTCTATTGTTTGACCCGCTGAGTGGTTTGATATCGTTGTAAAATGTTCGAAAGCAATCTCTACCTTGCGCGACAAAATCACTCTTTCCTGTCTTCCTCAGGTCCATCGCACCGATTATTGAGTTCAAAGTATCCACTAACCCAAAGAAGAAGTTATCGAAGCTTTGCCTAGCGCTGATCTCAGCAATTTTCTCTGTTGCTACTCTTTGACCTCTAAACTCTTCTTGCTGTGCTTGAAGCTCCCGCCGTTGAAACCACAAAGCTAGTAACGCAGCAATAAAGGCCAGCGAAGAAAATATGCCCGCGAGGAAATCGCCTTTTTCGTTTAATTCAAGACCAGAAAATTCCCTCAGAAATTCTTCTGCTGAAAACACCACCCTCTCATTGGTAACCGCAAACAGCGCTAGTAATATTGCGAAAACCCATAAAGTGTCGGTGCATACCCAGCCATCACGCGACCACTCACTTCGAAGTGCACGCCAATATACTCTCGGCTCTCTCATATCGCGCTCCCTGGGCTCCGCCCGTTCGCATGGGAAAGGCTCCACTGGAGCCTTTCCTTATCCATGCTCCCCCCCCAAATACCGCTTCTTAGCCTCTTCCATCCGGCCCATATCCCGCACCGCATTCTCAATCGCCACCTCATCCGACTTATCGGCATAGCGGAACTCACTATCCGCGTAGCGGTTGATCTCCTGCACCACCATCTCCACCGTGATGGGCTGGCGCATGTCCTCAATCATCACTTTCTTCTCGGCGTAGTCTTTGAACAGGAACAGATCGGGCTGTTCCATCCATTCATCAGGCAGCTCAAAATCCATCGCGCGGACCTTCACCGCATCGGTGATGTTCTTGATCGCGCGGCCCGTGAAACGCGGATCGGCCTCTTGGATACCCTTCAGATAGGTGCCCAATTTGTTAATCGTGTCCAGCTCTCCGACCTTGCCGCACACCGCGTCATAGACAGCCAGCAGACCCGCCTCATGCGGTTTTGAGTGACCCTCAAAGCTCGCCGCGACGGCCTTTTTGATCGCCTGCGCTTCAAACACCTCATGCTGGCCCAGCGGAATGTCGTGGTTTTTCCCCATCAGCAGGTACAGGATATCCACGTAATCTTCCCGCGTCTGCGGCCCATCAACCAAGAACCGCGCACCCGCCCGTTGACGCAGCGCATCATCCACATTCTCAGGATAGTTCGAAAACATCCCGAACGTACAATTCCCCCGTACAACCGTATTGGCGCCCGCGAAGCTCTCCATCAGCACGGCCGTGATCTCCAGCTGGCCCGCGCTGGATTGCCGATCCCCCCGTTTGCCCGCCAGCTGGTCAATATCGTCAATCGTGCCAAAACCAATTACGCTCGGGTCAATCACGCTGTTGATAAACGCCTTGGCGTTCTGCCCCGATTTCCCCTGATAACTGTCAATATTATCCGTGCTCAGGTTCGCATAGCGAAACGGATAACCCGCAGTGCTGCAATAATCCGAAATCAGACCCGCCATCATCTGGATCAGTGTTGTCTTCCCCGTCCCCGGCGCGCCATCCCCCATAAACGTAAAGATAAACCCGCCCAGCTCCGCAAACGGGTTCAAACGACGCTCAAAATCATAGGCCATCAACATCTTGGCCAGCTTCATGGATTGATATTTGGCGATATGGTTGCCAACCACCTCGTTCGGCTTCTTGAAGGTCATGGTCAGCGTCGAGGACTTCGCCTTGGACGCAGGGCTGAACCCCCGCACAGTGAAATCATCCGCCTCCACATGCCACGCCGCAGCATTAAACGCCTCTAACCGCGGCGCAGTTGCCGCGCGCGCTGCAACCTTCTCCATCAACGCCTCTGAAAACGCCGCCACCGTGGAAACCAGCGCCGCATCATCGCCCGCATGTTTGGCAATGTCTTGATCCAGCTCCCAAAGCGCCCCATGCAGCGCTACCTGACCATTGTCAGTCAAAACTTCCTCAACATCGCCCACTTCCACCGTGGCCTCCGTCAAATGCGATGACAACAAATAAGCCGTCGCATTACCCATCACATAAAGGGTAACCAAAGCTTCAGCCGTCAGCAACTCACCAAACTCAGCCTTACGCCCTGCAGGCACGGCACCCTCCAGATTGGCCCGCTTTAAATCCGCCAACCCTGTCGCTTCCGCGAAATTCTCTGCCACAGCCAAAGCAATCGCAATCGCGCGCCGAACCCCGTGCAATACCGTTGCTTGCAAAGGCGACATCAGCGCGTCATCGCCATCCGCACCCTCTACGCGCCCGATCAACTGCACCGCCCCCGAGGCCACCCGTCGCTGTGTCACCAACCCTGGCGTGGTCGACCGAAACCGCCGCCGCGTCCCAATCCCACTGGACCGCTCCGCTGCAGGCTCTCCGCCGGCTGTGCCAATCCGCGGCGCATGGTCAAACCCCTCAATCAGCGATTGCGCCATGGCTACGTGCTTGGCAATATCTTCTTCACGAAGCTCCATCTGATCCGAAATCTGGCTCATCGCCACCCCTCTCTAAAATGCACAGGCCCTATTCTCATTTGGCCATAAATACTCAATCCCGCACCCTCGGCACGGGCCAACAGCTGCGTTCAATACCGCAGCACCCGTCCACCCGCGTTCACCACAAACTTCCGCACCCCTGAAAATCCAGGTGGGTTATGCTCTTCTAAGACCTGATAAGGCCGCTGCGGCAGGATAATACTCCGCTCAGACCGCGTCGCGCCCATATCGGGCATCTGACCCGCCATCGGATCAAGCGCAAAAATCTCGCGCTGCACCTTTGAAAACCAACCAGATTTCTCGTGGATCACACGGTCCGAGACCAGCTCCTCTTCGGTCCAGACCATGGCCCAATCCTGCCCTTCAGGCGCCTTCGCCTCCGCCAAAACATCGCGAAGCGGGCCATTTTGGCGGGTATAGGCATGACTGTACATCGGCCCCAAATGGAACCGTCGCAGGCGTTTGGGATGCAGGTCATCGAAATCCTCATCAAAGCCCCGCGCAATAGTCACCAGTTTCAAGCCGCCCAGCGCTTGCGCGCTCAGATGCGCCTGAACCTGCGCCCAACGGCGGGTGTCTCGCGGCAGAGGCTCTTTCCCCGAATCTTTGAGCTCCATCATATAAATGACGGGTAGATTCACCTGACTGTCATAGGTCGCCCAATGCAGGCGATACCCGCGCTGCCCGTCCTTGCGCCCCATGTATGACGCCTGCGCGTCATTGCGCACCCAGAACAGATCGCCCTTCAGAAGTTCTTCGTAATACAACCGTTGAGACAGACTGAATTGCAGTTTCGTCGGGATCTGGCGATCGCTCAGGATCGCCTCAACCATCTGATCCTTATGCGCACTCACAGATGGCATCCCAGACAGATGCGCCTTGGCCTGCTGCGCGTCATTGGCCATGCTCATCAGCTCTTCGGTGACAGGAAAGCCGCTGTCGCGCCCGTCAATCATAAGCGAGCCAAAGAACCGCCCTGTCTCACGTCCGACCAGCAGGTATTTCCAGCTGAGCGCGCGAAACGTATGCGTCAGGCTGACAGCATAGCGCGCGAGGATATCGACCTCGTCACGCGTCAACTGGCCTTCGGCTTCCATCACGCCAGCAACCCGCAGCATATGCTGCATGATGCCTTCAAACTTGGCGAAATAGCGGCGACTGGCAAAAGTATCCTTTAGGCCATAGTGGTCAGCAGCAGGATCCGTCATCGCCCAGCCCCCCCCAGCACAAGCCGCGGCACCGCCGAAATTGGGTCTAATAGCATCAGGAAGCTAAACAAACTTTGCGT
>JBDVSG010000144.1:0-4020 GCA_039967155.1 Sulfitobacter sp.
ATGATACCTGTGTTCGACAAAACAGACCGCGCACGCCTGCGCGAACGTTTCTACGGCGCCACACACACTGTGCTGGCCCGACTATAACGCTGCGCGTTTTCGCCGCTCGAACCACACACCCAATTTCGTACTATACTCACAGGGAGAGGTCCCCCATGTCCCCCAAAACGCTCTATGATAAAATCTGGGATGCGCACGTAGCCCATGAAGCCGAAGACGGCACATGCCTTTTGTACATCGACCGCCACTTGGTCCACGAAGTCACCAGCCCGCAAGCCTTTGAAGGCCTGCGTATGGCCGGTCGTCCCGTGCACGCACCAGATAAAACAATCGCCGTGCCTGACCACAACGTCCCCACCACACTGGACCGCGCAAATGCCGCGACCATGACCGAGGACAGCCGCATCCAAGTGGACGCGCTGGACAAAAACGCCAAAGACTTTGGCATCCACTACTACCCCGTGTCTGACGTGCGCCAAGGTATCGTGCACATCGTTGGCCCCGAACAGGGCTGGACCCTGCCTGGCATGACCGTTGTCTGCGGCGATAGCCACACCGCCACCCATGGCGCCTTTGGCGCGTTGGCGCACGGCATCGGCACATCCGAAGTCGAGCACGTTCTGGCCACCCAGACGCTGATCCAGAAAAAATCCAAAAACATGAAGGTCGAAATCACCGGCAAACTTGCCCCCGGTGTGACAGCAAAAGACATCGTGCTGACGATCATCGGCGAAACCGGCACCGCTGGCGGCACAGGCTATGTCATCGAATATTGCGGTGAAGCCATCCGTGATCTGTCCATGGAAGGCCGTATGACCATCTGTAACATGGCCATCGAAGGCGGTGCGCGCGCGGGCCTGATCGCGCCTGATGACACGACCTATGAATACTGCAAAGGCCGCCCCCACGCCCCCAAAGGCGCACAGTGGGAAGCTGCTCTTGACTGGTGGAAAACCCTGTTCACCGATGAAGATGCTGTATGGGACAAGGTCCTGACGATCAAAGGCGAAGACATCGCACCTTCCGTCACATGGGGGACATCCCCCGAAGACGTGCTGCCCATCACAGCAAACGTGCCAGCGGCAGCCGAATTCACCGGCGGCAAGATTGAGGCCGCCCAGCGCTCGCTTGATTACATGGGCCTGACATCGGGCACCGCCTTGACCGAGGTCGAAATCGACACTGTCTTTATCGGGTCTTGCACCAACGGCCGCATTGAGGATCTGCGCGCCGCCGCAGAAATCCTGAAGGGCAAAAAGATCAAGGACGGCATGCGCGCCATGATCGTTCCCGGGTCGGGTCTGGTCCGTGCTCAAGCCGAAGAAGAAGGTCTTGCCGACATCTTCATCGAGGCCGGATTTGAATGGCGTCTTGCAGGGTGTTCCATGTGCCTTGCCATGAACCCTGACCAGCTAAAGCCGGGCGAGCGTTGCGCCGCAACCTCCAACCGAAACTTCGAGGGCCGCCAAGGCCGCGGCGGTCGCACGCATCTGATGTCACCTGCCATGGCCGCAGCCGCTGCGATCACGGGCAAACTGACGGATGTCCGCGATCTGATGTGATAGCCCCCCGCCCGTATCCCGCACATGGTCGGTGTACGGGCGGTGCACAATCGGTGCACAATCGGTGCACGCGATGTGACACAGCCGTGTTGCGGCGTACCGAGATGAAAAACACCACATCTTGTGGTCTGAATTTAGGAGTTTGTTAATGGACAAGTTCACCACCCTCAGCGGCATCGCCGCCCCAATGCCTTTGATCAACATCGACACCGATATGATCATTCCAAAGCAATTTTTGAAAACCATCAAACGGTCCGGCCTCGGCGTGAACCTGTTTGACGAAATGCGCTATGACGACGACCGCAATGAAATCCCCGATTTCGTGCTGAACAAACCGCAATACCGCGAGGCTCAGATCCTTGTGGCGGGCGATAACTTTGGCTGCGGATCATCGCGCGAACATGCGCCTTGGGCGATTGCTGATTTCGGCATCACCTGCGTGATTGCCCCCAGCTATGCTGACATCTTCTACAATAACTGCTTTAAAAACGGCATCTTGCCGATTGTTCTGCCGCAAGAACAAGTAGACCTGTTGATGAAGGACGCTGAAAAAGGCGCCAATGCACGCATTGAAATCGATCTGGAAGCCCAATCGATCACCTCCTCGGACGGCGAGGTTTTCACCTTCGACGTGGACCCGTTCAAAAAGCATTGCCTGATCAATGGCCTTGATGACATTGGTCTGACGATGGAAAAATCTGCATCCATCGACACATTTGAAGAAGCAGCAGCACAAAGCCGCCCTTGGGTCTGATGCCCCGCGACACTCTGGCAGGGGGCTGACCCTTTGCCAGAGCGTTCACTTCATTTTAACCAAAACAAGCTAGATTACCCTCAGGCAGGGCATCTCATCTGCTTTGCAGAATGTTGCTGCGCAATTTGGCACTAACCTTGTGGCCGCCAGCGCGCGCGGCACAAGATATGGCGTGTGCCTTATTTCCGCCCACGAAATGATGCAAGAACGCACCACCCCCTCCCTCAAAACGCCCCATCACACCAGTTATCTGTCCCAATAGTCTTGAGAACTAAGGCGAAAGGAGGCACGATTGTGACAACAATGAGGCAGGCCTTCTCGACCCGAAGGCATCAAGTTGGAACAAGCACGTGGAAACCGCGGCTGGCCAGTTTGAAAGGGATAGAACGTTGATAGTACGTATGACCAGCGCTGCGGCGCGTGGACTTTTGGTTGCGACCTTAATAATGACGCCGGCGCTTGTTTTGCCAGGAATGGCGAGCGATTCGACACAGATTGTGTTGCTGGTCGCCCTGTTGGCTGCGGTCCTGACCTTTGTCGAATATAATTCCGTTTTTCCCAGCATCGTAGAGTTTCGCGACGCCGCCCCCTTCAACCGGCTGCGCTTTACCTCCCTTCTTGCGACTGTGTTTTTGCTGAGCGTCATTCTGAAGGGGATCTATGCCCCAACGCCACTGACTGGCGCGCTGACCTCTATTGGGACGTTGGTCGGTAATGCCATGGATTTCCCCTATTCGCCTGTTCGCATGGTGCTGCTCATGCTGCCCTCTGATGCGAATCTGCAGACCATCAATTTTGTCCGCACTGCGGCTGGTCTGTCCTATGCGATCTCATTGATTGCTATGACGGCTTTCCTCATTCTAGTGCGGGTTTTGAACTGGCCTGCACGTTCTGGCGCGTTCAATGTCTGGGTGAACCTGCCGCTGTTTGACCCCACCGCCGGTGGGGATGTTTTGGAGCGGCTCCAACGCGATGCGCGCATCAACATTGCGCTTGGCTTCTTGCTGCCTTTTGCTGTGCCAGCGCTGGTCAAGATCGCTGCAGACCTGCTAGACCCGCTTTCATTACAGCACCCGCAAACCCTAATTTGGACAATTGCAGCATGGGCCTTTCTTCCAGCAAGCATCATCATGCGCGGCATCGCCATGGGCAAAATCGCCGACATGATCGAGAACAAGCGCAAGCAAACTTACGCTGCAGCGGAAGACGGGCTTCAAGCCGCATAACCCACCTATTCTTTACTGTGGTGCTGGCATTGTCCTGCGCCACAGCGCACAATGCCATTGCTGAAACCCTCCGCATTGCCACCTTTAACGCCGAGCTAACGCGCAAAGGCCCTGGCCTTCTACTACGCGACATTCTCAAAGGCAAAGACCCCCAAATTGCTGCATTCATGGCGCTGTTGCAGGAGATCCGCCCAGACGTCATCGCCCTGCAAGCCATCGATTATGATTTGCGTGGCACTGCGCTTGAGGCGCTTGTAGATCACCTTGCGGCCAGTGGTCTTTCCTATCCTTATCATTTCACTGCTGCGCCAAACGCAGGTCAGGTCAGCGGGCTGGATCTGAATGGTAACGGCACGCAAGGCGACGCAGATGATGCCCATGGCTATGGGCGTTTCTTTGGCAATGGCGGCATGGCGGTTTTATCCCGCTTTCCCATCCAGTCAGAGGCCATTGAGGATTATTCATCCACCCTTTGGCG
>JBDVSG010000145.1:0-5962 GCA_039967155.1 Sulfitobacter sp.
TTAACGAAATTCGTTGAGCACCGCCAAAAGTTTGGTGCCGCCCCCCCAACCGCGCGCTCTAGGCGTCATTTGTTTGCAAAGACATGAACGCCGCGCGCAGACCCTCAAGACCCATTTTGTCCCGATCAAGCTGGGGTGCAATAACCCCCTGCCCCTTCAGTGCGGCAACGTAATGATCAGCAGTATCACCCGTACCGATCACCGCAACATTCTGCCCCAACCAATAGGGGCGCGCTGCCGCCAGCTCCATTCCCACCAACATCCCGAAAAGGCGCGCGCGCGCAACGGCTGGGCTGGGGTCTTTGAGGACCGCGTCTGCGTGCAGCGAAAACAACGTGGCCGTCATTTTTTCGGGCCGTGACATCGCATCTGAAACAGCAAGCGCAAATGCGTCACTGTCCCAGCCGCTTTCGCCGACATCCCCCGCCAGCGAAGAACGCTGCGCCAGAAGCTCGAACATCTCTGTGGTCATGAACGTTTGAAAGCTAACAATTTCGCCCGCGCTGATATGCACCCATTTGCTGTGGTTGCCAGTGATGCAAAGCACGCCGTCCCATTTTGGATGCGCCGCGATAAACCCCGCCACTGCGGTTTCTTCGCCAGATAGGAAATCACTGGGCCGCGCCTGCCCCACCCCCGAGATCGCGCGCAAGTCCATCCGCGGATCGCATTCCTGAACCTGCACGGCTGTTCCCCCATTGGGCGGCGCAACTGGAACGGGTGCAAATGAAGCAGGATCGCTTGCCCCGCTGCAAAGCACCAGCAAAGGCTCCGCGCCCTTCACATAGGGCAAAAGCAAGCGGCCCAAAACAGCGACGAGCGGCTCATTTGATGACACCCCAAGATCTGCCTCCAGCGGGATAACCGCATCTTGATCATGCACCCAAACCCGCATTCCACGGGCTTGAATATCCACTGCGACCCACATCAATTCACCTCTCCTACAATGGCACCCCAGCCCCACCGGCTGCCTCCACGACATTAGTCATTGCATTTTGCGCCAAACATGACCTAATACAAGGACTAAGAGGGGATACACCCTCCAAGAGGCAGACCGTCGCACTAGAGATGTGGATAATTCACTCCCAGCGGCGCTTAGGTGAAACCAATCGCGGAGGTATTGAATACCCAGAAATCCCCATAAAACAAAAGGCCCGAATGGTTGCAGCCATCCGAGCCCTTCCTTCAACGTCAGCTTTGAAACTGTCCGTTAGCTTATCCCTGACAGTACCATCGCGCCCGAATCGCCGCAAGCCTTGCTTTCGGTGCATGGAGCTTTTATGTCTGAAATTCTTGATTGCGACCCTAACAAAGGGTTTGTCGCCTTTCCCGTTTCTCTTTTCGATCTCGATCTGACCCCTGGTGCCTTTCGCACCCTTGCCGAACTGTGCCGTATGGCGAATACATCTGGCCAATGCTGGCCTTCTCTTGCCCAACTTGGCCGTCGATTGGGACGGTCCCGTGCTTCCGTTTCCAGCTACATCAATGAGCTGCGCGAGGCAGGCGTCCTGACAACCCAAGAACAGAAAATGGCGAATGGCTACAACTACCGCCTGCGCTACACTGTGACCTTCTGGAAGGAATGGCGCGCTGGACTAAGCAAGGGCGCAAAGAAACCTGCAGCTTCGACTGTTCAAAAAGCTGAACGCAGGGTTCAGCCTACTGAACGCCCGTTAGAAACTAAAAATCATATCCATAAAAACCAACTACTTTGTAGTAAGTCGCCTGATTTAGTCTCTGATTGGGGCGCCTTGGTGGGCTCTGCCCCCTACCCTGAATTCACGGCTTGGCCAACCGAGGCCCTCATTGCTGAGACTGAAGGGTTGGTGGATGCTCACAGAGAACCACCCCAACTTATATCCGCGGATATAGCTGAGGGATTGGCGGATTTCACACGCGCCAAGGGCCTAGAGAACATCGCGCCAACGGAGATCGACAAGATCGCACCGCGGGTTGTCTCACTGGCCATCCTGCAATCGTTGCTCGATGCTCTTGAAAAATGCTGGCAACCTCATTGGAAAAAGCCGCCGAACAGCTATCAAATGTTAAGGCTGCTGGATAACGCCGCAACCCTTCCCGACACATCAAGTCAACGAAAACTCCTGAAATCCTATCTGCGGCGATGGAAACTCCATCAGCGGAGCTTGCCCTCAGCGGCAATACACTCCAAAGTCGCAGCATAGCAATATCCGCGGATATAAAGAAAATGGCATACGGGCAATTCGAACAATTCATCCGCAACATGGGGCGGGTCATGGCGCAGGTGAATACCAAACTGCAACGTGATCTCACGATGCGCAGTCGCGTTTCGCGCAGGTTTTCACAGACAGAAGTTGCGGAATTCTTGGGTGTTGACGCAACCTATTTGGCGCGCATCGCAAAAGACGAACCTCATTACCCCGAAGGGGAACGCACAGGCCGCGAACGCAGTTTTTCGCCATCCGAGATCATCACCATTCGCGGCATTCTCGCCAGCCGACCAGGCGCGCGCCGTGATCACCTGTATTGGCGCCAATCTAGCGACCCCGTTAAGGTGATCACATTCGGGGCGCAAAAGGGCGGGACGGGAAAATCCCTAACAGCGGCACATTTTGCGCAGTATCTTTCGCTTTTCTATGGGCTGCGTGTTGGGATTATCGATGCGGACCCTCAGGCCACTGCAAGCCTGTATTTCGCAGATGCAGACCTGCCATTGTTTGCGCCTGACACCCCTACCCTAGCGGAGTTTATGGGCGTGGATGACCCCGGTGCATCGGATCTGACCGCCCGCACACCGGAAGAACTGAACGCGATTTGGCGCCCTACCCCTTGGCCGGGTGTTCGGTTGATCCCTGGCGGCGCGAATATTCAAAACGGTGACATCAGCCTGTTCTTTCTATCTCAACGCAGTGGCGTTCCAGTTTACCGCGTGTTGCGCGATGCGATATCAGAATGGGATAAGGGTAACAGCCCGCGCACAACCATGGCTGACCTGCGCGATAGCAGCGGCGCATTTGATCCCGACCGCTTCAACGCGGCGCTGAATGAAACCTTGGACGTGATCGTCATTGACCAGCAACCATCGCTGACCTTGATGCAGCTAAACGGGCTGATCGCGGCTGACAGTGTCGTCATTCCGCAGACGATGAAGGGTTTCGATCTGGCGACTCTTGCCACATACATCGGCAACATTGGTGAATATCTAGAATTCATCATGGGCTTTGAGGGGGATTTGGAGATTGGCAATGGCAACCATGTGGTGCTGCCGACAATTGTTCAGGAGCAAAACAATCAAGATACGGATCAAATCCTTGACCTATACCGACGGTCCCCGCGAGAGATTAGTCAGGTTTGGTATAACCGTTCTGACGCGATTGCGAATGCGGCAGAAGAATACAAAAGCATCTACGAATACCTGCCCCCGCGCACGCGGCGCACCTCGGCCAAGTCATTTATGGCGAATGCAAATGCGGTGAATGATAGTTTGGTCTCACGGGTTTTGCCGCAACTTCCGACACGCGGTTTTGCAGATGAATTCATAAAAGAAAGGTGGGGCTGATGGCACGCAAACGTAAATTGGACGCCACAATGATACCGCTGGAAGAAGAGATCGGCGACGCCGGCAAACCCGGCATGGGGGGCATGTGGGGCGGCACGGCCATGAACATGCTGCGTCAACGGCTAGAAGACACACGGGCGACGATCTCTGACGGTATTTTGAATGGTACTGTGGCGATCGAATTGCTTGCAGCCCAGATCGAAGACCCCGCAGGAAGTGACCGCCAAGAAGGCTGGCAGGATGACCCAGAATTCCAAACGCTGATGGATAACATCGCGCGGCGTGGGCAAACTCAGGCTATTCGTGTTCGGCCGGTAGACCCAGCATGGCAACCGGACAGTGAGCATCCTTTGGACACGGCTGACCGCTTTATTATCCAATCAGGTCGTCGGCGTTTGGCTGCTTGTGCGCAACTGAACCGCAAGGTTGTTGCCGTGATCGCCACGGTCGAGGGCGAGGCGGCCTTGGCCGATCTTGAAGAACGGTTTCACGAAAATACAATGCGCAAAAACCTCAGCGGGTTTGAAGAGCTGCTGTCCGTTGGCTTGATCGCCGCGGCCTTGGGGGATCTCAGCCAGCAAGAGATTGCGCAGCGTTTGTCGGTTAGTCAAAATGACGTTTCCTTGGGGCGGTCTTGTGTGGAAATGCACGACCAGATCACTGCCGAGGTTGATATTGCGAACACCCCCAAACGGGCCTTCCGTGAGATCATACCGCGCCTGCGTGCTGGCCCAGTCGCCAAGCCCGCAAAGAAACCAGCAGCTAGGGGGGTGAATGCTGTTGAGGGGCCGGTTGAGGTTGCGGTAAAGACCTCCGCCAACGGGGCGATGTCGCTGACCCTCAAAGGGGCGCAGGTTGACGCAGAATGGCTGGCCCAAGCCGTGGCTAAAATGGTTGCCAAGAAGACAGATATTTAGAACAGGACATTTCATGACACAGACGACATTACGCCAACATTTGACCACCCAAAGTACCGATCTGGATTTGATGATCCTGATGGAGGACATCTCAACGGCCTGCCGGATGATCGCGGACCGTGTCCGTCATGGCGCGTTTGCAGGGGTCTTGGGGGCTGCTGAAACCGAGAACGTCCAAGGGGAAACTCAAAAAGAGCTGGACGTTATTTCGGATGAGATTTTCCAAGAAATCGTCGGCGCAAACCCGAATGTTGCGGCACTGGTTTCTGAAGAAGTGGACGAAGTAAACTGGCGTAAGACCGCCCCACAAGCGGGCGAATTTGTGGTTTATTACGATCCACTTGATGGGTCCTCAAATTTGGACGTGAACCTGTCTGTGGGCACAATTTTTTCCATCGTACGTCTGGAGGAAGCAATCGCGCCTCAGCCCGAAGCGGTGCAAATCAAGGGCACCGAACAGATTGCCGCTGGCTATGCGATTTACGGACCCTCAACGGGTTTGGTGATTACGGTGGGGCAGGGAGTTGATGGGTTTACGCATCATCCTGGCTCGGGTGAGTTTTTGTTGACCCAACCCGAAATGATGATCCCCGCCCAAACCCAAGAGTTCGCGATCAACGCGTCACGGTATGATCTGTGGGATGCCCCCGTGCGCGGCTATATCGACGATTGTCTGCGCGGCGCCGAGGGACCACGCGGTAAGAAGTTTAACATGCGGTGGTGCGCCTCTATGGTGGCTGACGTGCACCGGATTTTGACGCGGGGCGGTGTGTTTTTGTATCCCAAAGATACCGGCAATGCGGCCCAAGGCGGCAAGCTGCGTTTGATGTATGAGGCGAACCCGATGGGAATGCTGGTTGAGCAAGCTGGCGGGGCGTCCTCCACAGGGGATGGGCGCATCATGGAGGTCGCGCCGACAGGCCACCACCAGCGGGTTTCTGTTATTTTGGGGTCGCGCGATGAAGTGGCAGTGATTGAGGGCTACTATAAAAAGTAGGCTCTAATCCGCAGCATCGAGACCTTGGGCGATGTTCGCGTGCCCTTGTAAAATATCGTTATGAATAGCCTCGCCCACGGCTTCATAGTCGCCGTCGCGCAACGCCGCGATGGCGACTTCATGCATATCGGGCAGGGGGGTGGATTGATCCCGCTTGACGATACCGCGCAGGGAAGGCCCCACGCGCAACCAATGGCTGGCGGCCGTTGCCATCAGAATTTCCGCTTCTGAGTGGGCGTAAAGGGTCCAGTGGAACACATGGTTGTAGCGCAGGTAATCACCAATATTGCCCGTGGCCAATGCCGCGTTCACTTGGGCGTCTATCTGTTCTAACGCATCTATCTGGTCCGGCTCCATTCCCACAGCAGCAAGGCGCGCAATCTGCGGTTCAATCCCTGTGCGCGCATAAGTGAGCTCTTGCAGCTGTTCCATAGTCAGTTGCGGCACCATCACACGGCGGTTGTCACTGGCGCGCAGGGCGCCTTCGGCAGTTAAGCGGCGGATCGCTTC
>JBDVSG010000146.1:0-23118 GCA_039967155.1 Sulfitobacter sp.
TTGCCGGGCTTGCGGTGGGACCGATCAATGATCCGTTCATGTGTGCATGACAGTTTGATCTTCAGCGACAATGACCAAGCGTTCTGGGTAAACACGAAGGCTGACAGGGCGGTTCGCAAAACTAGCCGGCACGCTGTATCGATTACGTTCAAAGGTGATCAGGCATGTTGGTGACACACGCTTGCTGTGTTCAACAAACCCGTCAAAGGCTGGGCAGAACCATCAGCACAGGCTTCTCGGCCTCCCAAGCATCAGCGATTGAACCAGACAACTCTCGATGCGCCGTCTCTGACCAAAGCGTGATGCAGCGATCCTCAAGCAATTGGTTCAATTCGCCCAGATCCTTGAAGACAGGCATAACTTGCCAAAGGCGGTTCCGCGCATCCCGGACGTTCTTCTCAACCTGGCCCTTCTCCCAGCCCGCCGCTGGATTGCAGAACTCAGGTTCAAAGACGTAATGGCTGGCCATAGCTTTGAAGCGTGCGTTGACCTCGCGCTGCTTGCCACGACCAACACGGTCGACCGCTGTCTTCATGTTGTCGTAAACCCCACGCCCTGGAACACCGCCAAACACGCGGAACGCATGCCAGTGGGCGTCGAACAACATCTCGTGCGTTTGAAGAGGATAGGCCCGGACAATAAAGGCACGGCAGTGTGAGAGCTTAGTGTGCGCAAACTGTAGTTTGACACGCTCGCCACCAATCGTGGCCCAGTCTTCGCTCCAGTCGAACTGGAACGCTTCTCCTGGCTGGAAGACCAAAGGCACAAACGTGCCACGTCCAGTCGTCAGTTCAGCATGATGCCGATCAGACCGCCACGCGCGGGCAAAGGCTGCGGCCCGCTCGTAGGAACCATCATAGCCGAGCTTGACCAAGTCCTCATGCATCAGCTTGACGTTGCGCCGTTCTTTGCGAGACTTCCGCGTCTGTGCCAAAAGCCATTCTGACAAACGATCCGCGTAAGGATCCAACTTGCTAGGGCGCGACGGCGTTTTGAACCTTGGCTCTACAGCATCTTCGCGAAGATACTTCTTGATAGTGTTGCGAGAAAAACCGTACGTCGCGCAATCTCACGAATTGGCATTTTGTCACGCAATGCCCAACGTCGTATGACACTCAAAAACCCCATGTCTGTCACTCCATGTCTCCCCGACCAAAACCGTAAGGGTAATGTGTCCACATGGAGCAGTTCTCAGTGACAATATATGGGGCTACCGGGGCAGTTCTCAATGACATTCAATCCAGCAAGACCTTCTGTTGGCACGGCTGAACGGCCAGTTGACCGGGATCACAGCTTATCTGAAAATTCTTACAGAGGTGGCGACGCTGGACGAGGGATTTGGTGCTTCAAGCTAAAACGGTTGACCAAAGAAGCTGGCTTGAAAACCACGCAGAAATTCAGTCCTGACTACTCCTCCATCGTGTTGAATGATGAAATGGGACGACTGGGCCGTTTTGACCTTGTTCAGCCTACCGTCGAGCCTGCTGGGCAGGTATGGGATGGCCTTGCCGAGCGATTTCAGGAGTTGTTCGGTTGGCACGTGCCTTCACCTGACTTCAGTACTGAAGAAATCGACTTTGATCCATTTTGACCAACTTTTGGGATAGATTTCAGTTGTAGAGATGTCTGGCGTAAACTGTGGCCTATACCCGCTAAGATATTGTTTTGGTTGAATATTGGTATTTGAAGTATGCAATCGGCCTCCCCATAGCTGAGCAGTCGTGAGCAATCTCAAAAAGAGGCATGGACTGACAGTAAAGACGAGGTTGGAGTACCCTTCTAGCGCTGAAAGGTGGAATGAAATTTTGTTTTTGTTGTACTTTATGAAGGAAAGGTGCCGATTTTAGGGGTCTTCTTTTCCTTGCGTGAGGTCTGGGGAAAAGTCTGGGGGGCTAGCACCAAGAATGCCCCAGACGTTCCCGGATTTTCCCATTTTCCTAATATGCTTCGTGCGGAGACTTTACTCAAAGATATGGGTAACTCTTTTATTTATATATGAATATTTTGAAGAAATTGACTGGAGCGGGTAACGAGAATCGAACTCGTAACTAAAGCTTGGGAAGCTGCCGTGATACCTTTTCACCATACCCGCGTACCAGTGGGGGTGAGGTAATACTCACCCGCCCGCCCGTCAAGTAGATTTGCGCACATTACAGCCCGGCTGGCCGATTATCCGCGCCGTCTGCGCCGTCCGCCACCGCCGCCTCCTTCGCCGCCGCCCGTGTTAAAGGTCTGGCTGGGCAGGGTGACGATAGAGTTCAGGATTGGGAAGGGTTCGACCGCGTTCGGGATCGCCGAGGCGTTGACGAAATGCTCCTGAAAGCGCGGCTCGATCGCGGTTTCAATTTTGTGGATGTTGCGCACGGTTTCTTCGATCTCGTCGCGGGCTTCGCGGTTGAGCAGAGCAATCCGCGCGCCAGTGCCCGCAGCATTGCCCGCCGAGGTTACCTTTTCCAGTGGAGCATCAGGGATCATGCCCAAAACCATCGCATGTTTGGTGGAAATATGCGCCCCAAAGGCACCCGCCAACACCACACGGTCCACATGATCGACGCCGAATTTATCCATTAACAGCCGTGCGCCCGAATAAAGCGCTGCTTTGGCCATTTGGATTTCACGGATGTCGCGGTTGGTGACGGTGATCTTTGGGCCGCCGTCTTCTGTACCGTCATAGACCAAATAGCTATTGGTGCGCCCGTCGGCAAAGACGGCAGCGGACCCTGTTTGCTCGGCCGTGCCGATCAACCCCGGGGCGTCGACAATGCCGTGAATGCGCATTTCGGCGACCATTTCGATGATGCCAGACCCGCAAATCCCCGTGACGCCGGTTTGGGCGATGGCGGCGTCAAAGCCTTCCTCGGTGGACCATAGATCCGATCCGATGACCTTGAAGCGGGGCAGTTTGGTTGCGGGGTCGATCTCGACCCGCTCAATCGCGCCAGGGGCGGCGCGTTGGCCTGAACTGATCTGCGCGCCCTCAAAGGCGGGTCCCGTTGGCGAGGAACAGGCCAGAACTTTTTCGCGGTTGCCCAACAAGATTTCCGCATTGGTCCCCACATCAACAACCAAAACCAGATCTTGTGAGGTTTGCGGGCTCTCTGACAGGGCGACGGCCGCTGC
Source organism: Sulfitobacter sp. (assembly GCA_039967155.1). GTDB lineage: Bacteria > Pseudomonadota > Alphaproteobacteria > Rhodobacterales > Rhodobacteraceae > Sulfitobacter. The sequence continues at coordinate 3,121 of JBDVSG010000146.1, forward strand.
ATCGGCGCCCACATGGCCCGCGATGCACGGCAACATATAGATGCGGGCGGATTCGTGAATGCTCAGATCCAGATCATCCGCCCGCAGGCGCATGGCGTTTGACGTGGCCAAAGCAAAGGGCGCTTGGCCCAGCTCAAACGGATCAATTCCAAGAAAGAGGTGATGCATCACGGGATTGCAGACAAATACGGCGTCTACGATCAACTGCTTGTCGATCTCGGCCTCCGTTGCCAATTGGGTGAACAGCGCATTCATGCCTTCGCGCACGGCCAGCGTCATTTCTTCGGCACCGCGGTCATTCATCATAGAGTAGCTCACGCGGCTCATCAGATCTTCGCCAAAGCGGATTTGCGGGTTCATCACCCCAGAGGAGGCGACTACATCGCCCGTTTGCAAATCGCACAGATGCGCCGCAATCGTGGTAGAGCCAAGGTCAACAGCCACCCCGTAAATTGTACCGTCATAGAAGCCGGGCCAGATGTGCATGATGCGGGGCTTGTTTTCGTGATCGCCCAGATGCACGGCAACAGTGACCTTCCACGCCCCTTTGCGCAGGATCGGCTGCATGATCTGTAAAATATGCAGGTCTGCGGTTACTTCGTCCAGTTGCCATTGATCCTGCAGCGCGGTTTGCAAGCGCTCCAGATCGCCAGATGGATCGTGCATGTCAGGTTCGGTCACTTCGACGTAGTACAGTTTGGTCGAGGGGTTCAGCGTGATGTCGCGAACCTCGGCGCGTTTGCGCACAACCTGTTTGTGCACTTGGCTTTCGGCGGGCACGTCGATGATAATGTCTTTTTGCACGCTGGCCTGACACCCAAGGCGACGGCCTTCTTTTAGCCCGCGTTTTTCGTCATACCGCGCCTCGACTTTGTTCCATTCCGACAATGCGTCGGCCTCTACTGTGACGCCATGTTTGGAGAATTCGCCATAGCTGGGGGTGATTTGGCATTTGGAGCAAATCCCGCGCCCGCCACAGACAGAGTCCAAATCAACACCTAATTTGCGCGCCGCTGTCAGAATGGGGGTGCCCACAGGGAACCGTCCGCGTTTGCCAGAGGGCGTAAAGATTACAAGGGGATCATCGGTCATAGTCGGGCCGTCCTGATTATCAATTTGTCTAGCATAGCTGCCCGCTGACCAAAGAATGGGCCACAGGCGCCCAAAAACAACGCGGGGGCGTCATTTCGGGGGATCTTTGATGTCACCTATCAGGTACTGCGCCGCGCATGAAAGATGAAGCCCAGAAAGTTAAGCAATATCTGCGCTGCCAGTATTTGGGTCGATCCGCTGGGGTCATAATCGGGGGCAACTTCGACCAGATCAATGCCGACAACGTCGTGACGCTCGGCCACGGCCTGCAGCAGTTCTAACACTTCGTAATAGAGAAAACCGCCGTGGGAAGGTGTGCCCGTTCCAGACGCAATTGACGGGCAGAACGCATCGATGTCCAGTGTCACATAGACACGCGCGCCCTGCGGGATATGCGCCATCACGCCGCCAGTGCCCATTTTGCGCGCTTGGCGGACGCTGATGATGTCCGATCCCATGGCGCGGGCGTCGGCATAGCCTTCCTTGGCGGTAGAGCTGACGTTGCGGATGCCCACTTGGGTCAATCCTGTGACATAGTCATGCTCCGCCGCGCGGCGCATGGGGTTGCCGTGACCGTGGCGTACGCCGTGGCGTTCATCAACAAAGTCCAGATGCGCATCGATTTGCAGGATGTGGATGTCTTCTTGGCCGTCAAAGGCACGAATGCAAGGGATGTTAACCGAATGGTCGCCGCCAATCACCACGGGCAGGGCGGCAGCATCTAGGGCAGCGCGCACGCCTGCCTCAATATTGGCATGGCTGGCTTCGGTATCGGTGTGGATGATATCAGCATCGCCCATATCAACGATATTCACATCCCCGGGCAGGTAGGTCGCGTCATCTTCGTGATCATAAGCCCCTGCATGGCCAAAGCTGAACAGGGTAGAGGCTTCGCGCACAGCGCGCGGGCCAAACCGTGCACCGCTGCGGTACTGCGTGCCTGCATCAAACGGCGCCCCAAGGATCGCCACATCCGCATCCAGCTTGTCCCAATCCGGCTCATAGGGGCGTTTTCCAAATGTTGCGATCCCCACAAAGGGCAGGTCTAGCCTGCCGTTTTCATAGCCGTGTTTTGCCATTCTGCGCTCCTGTTTCGTCCCAGCTTTGGATAACTGCACAATGAATGCAATAGATCACCTTTGGGCTCTTTCCAATTGGGCATATCCGTGAAATAGCAAACCGCCAAATGAAGCCATTACCTTTGGAGGTTGCTATGGAGATTCGTGAGGCCCTGACGTTTGATGATGTGTTGCTGGTTCCCGCTGCATCATCGGTCCTGCCCAGCACTGCAGACACCCGCACACATGTGACAAAATCGATCGCGCTGAACATACCTTTGCTCAGTTCTGCGATGGATACTGTCACAGAGGGCCGCATGGCGATCGCCATGGCACAAGCAGGCGGTATGGGTGTTGTGCACCGCAACTTGACCATCGAAGAACAAGCGCGCGAAATTCGCCGTGTGAAACGTTTTGAAAGCGGCATTGTCTATAACCCGATCACGTTGCGCGCCGATCAGACCCTTGCAGATGCCAAAGCACTGCAGGAACGCTACCGTGTGACGGGCTTCCCAGTGGTGGATGATACTGGCCGCGTTGTGGGCATTGTGACCAACCGCGATATGCGTTTTGCCCATGCAGATGACACGCCTGTGCATTTGATGATGACCAATGACAATCTGGCGATCTTGCAAGAACCCGCAGACCGCGATGAGGCAATCAGCCTGATGAAAGCGCGCCGCATCGAGAAGCTGCTGGTGACAGATGGCAATGGCAAGCTGACGGGCCTGCTGACCCTCAAAGACACCGAACAAGCGGTCCTGAACCCGACCGCCTGCAAGGACGGGCTGGGCCGCCTGCGTGTCGCAGCGGCGACCACCACAGGGGATGCGGGCTTTGAACGTTCCCAAGCTTTGGTTGATGCTGGTGTGGATATGATTGTGATCGATACAGCGCATGGCCACTCCGAAGGGGTTGCCATTGCGGTGGAGCGCGCCAAAAAGCTTAGCAACGAAGTCCAAGTCGTGGCTGGCAACGTGGCCACGGGCGAAGCAACACGGGCCCTGATCGGTGCGGGTGCGGACGCAGTCAAAGTTGGCATCGGTCCAGGGTCGATCTGTACAACGCGTATGGTTGCCGGCGTTGGTGTGCCGCAGCTGACTGCCATTATGGATTGCGCAAAAGCCGCAGGCGAGACGCCCGTGATTGCCGATGGTGGCATCAAATTCTCTGGCGACTTTGCCAAAGCGATTGCGGCGGGGGCCTCTTGTGCCATGGTTGGTTCAATGATCGCTGGGACGGACGAGTCCCCCGGCGAGGTGATTTTGTACCAAGGCCGTAGCTTCAAAAGCTACCGTGGCATGGGCAGCCTTGGCGCCATGGCCAGCGGGTCTGCGGACCGGTATTTCCAAAAGGACGCCGCCAGTGACAAGCTGGTCCCAGAAGGGATTGAGGGGCAGGTGGCCTATAAGGGCAGTGCGGCGACAGTTGTGCATCAGATGGTAGGCGGTCTGCGTGCCGCCATGGGCTATACTGGTTGTGCAACTGTGGAAGAGATGCGCAAAAACTGTTCCTTTGTGAAAATCACGGGTGCTGGGCTGAAGGAAAGCCATGTGCATGACGTGCAGATCACACGCGAATCCCCCAACTACAGGATCGGTTAAACCATGACACCAGCTGCACGGGTGGCCGCGGCCATCGAGATTCTCGATATGATCGGTGATGGTCTGCCAGCCGAGCAGGTGTTGACACGTTGGGGCCGCGCTAACCGTTTTGCGGGCTCCAAAGACCGTGCTGCGATCCGCGATTACGTCTTTGACGTTCTGCGGGTTCAGCGCAGTGCTGCATGGCACGGGTGCGCCTCAACGGGGCGGGGGCTGATGATTGGTCTGTTACGGCTTCAAGGCGTAGATCTTGAAACCATGTTTACTGGCGAAGGCCATGCTCCAGCGCCGTTAATGGATTATGAACAAGGTCTGGCCGAAGGTGATATGCCTGTCGCGGATGCGTGGAACCTGCCCGATTGGCTGGCCGCGCTCTTCTCGGATGGGTTGGAGGACAGCGAGCAGGGGGAAGCAACAGCCATGATGTTGCAATCGCGCGCTCCTGTGACCCTGCGCGTAAACACGTCAAAGTCGAGCGTTCCAGAAGCCATTCAAATGCTTGAAAACGCGGGCGTGACTGTCACCGCAAATCCACTGAGCCCGACCGCCCTGACAGTGACAGAAGGCAGCCGGAAAATTCGGAATTCACCTGCCTATCAAGATGGCCATGTGGAATTGCAAGACGCCAGCAGCCAAGCGGTTGTTGACGCATTACCAGAGGCCAAACGGGTTTTGGACTATTGTGCTGGGGGCGGTGGGAAATCGCTGGCTTTGGCGGCGCGCAGCAAGGCACGTCTGTTTGCCCATGACATTGATCCCGCACGGATGCGGGATTTACCATTGCGTGAAGCCCGCGCTGGTGCGGAAATCACACAGTTGGGAACGGGTGATCTGTCTCAAAATGGGCCCTATGATCTGGTCTTGGTCGACGCCCCATGTTCGGGCTCAGGGTCATGGCGCCGCGCCCCAGAGGCGAAATGGCGTTTGACGGCGGAAGAGCTCGAAAAAACAACAAAACTTCAAGACGATATTCTAGATGACGCCGCGGCTTTGGTCGCTGAAGAAGGCGTGCTGGCCTATGCGACATGTTCGATCCTTCAGGTTGAAAACAGGGCGCGGGTAGAGGCATTTTTAGACCGTAATTCGGGCTGGGAATGCACGTGGCAAAAGACCTTCGACGTTTGTGCCGATGGTGATGGATTTTTTACAGCACACTTGACGAAGGCGAAAGAATAGCCAAACCTTCTACCGAAGCGGGAAACGATACAGTTTTCCGAGTTCGGTTAATTGCTGATTAACCCTTCAAGGCAAAAGTGAACGCACGATTCGAGTATCTTCGATCGTAGCTGGAAGGGAATATTATGCAGCGGGCCAATGGCAATAAATTCGCAGAACGGCTCATGGCGATTACACCACAACGGGTGATTGTGCTGGCGCTATTGGCGGTGGTTTCGGGTGTCGGGGCTGAAGCCCTTGATCGGGGGGCTGTTCAGCAACTGGCGCATGTTATCACGCTTAGCTTGATTTTTATCATTGTGGCCCTGATCATCTTACGGGTGGGGCACATTATTGCTCGGAAACAGGGCGAACGATACGTTAGCCATTTTGTCTCCAACGACAGCACACCTTCTTTCATCACAACAACTGACGGCCATATATCAAATCAAAACCCCGCCGCAGAAAGGGTTTTTGGCAAGGCTGTGAATAGAACGCTGGTCTCTGTTCTGTCGGAAAGAATGGGAAATCCAGGCGCAATTCTGTACCGCCTTCAGTCCCGTGCAGAGGCCGCTGGGGCGGCTCGGGAGGAAATTGTAACCAACAGCGGGCACTTATTGTTGGCGGTCCATGCCCTTGCGGGCAGCAGCTTTGCGTGGCGGATCGAAGAGCAAAACACTCAAGAGGCTGGTAGCCTGCCCAGCGATAATCGCATTTTACCCATGATTATGGTCGGCAGAAGTGGCGCAATTCTGTCGATGAACCACGCAGCGCGGCTTTTTGTTGGGTCGCGCGGGACATCCATAGACAGTCTTTTTGGGGAACAGATCATTCTGCCGGGCACTGTGATGCAGATTACAACGATCTCTGGTGTCAAATCCGCGTTGATTGCCCAAACAGACGCAGGAGCTGGCAGAAGGGCGTTGTATCTTTTACCGCCTCCTGCTGCGGGAGACATTTCTGTAAGTCCCGATTGGCAAGTTTTTCAAGACATGCCAATTCCCATGGTCAAGATCGCCCCCGATGGAACGGTGCTGGCTTTTAACAAACGGGCTTCAAATCTCATTGGCGTTGTTTTGGTCGAAGGGGCCGCGCTGTCTACCTTGATGGAGGGATTAGGGCGCTCAATTTCTGATTGGCTTGAGGATACGATTGCGGGGAGGTTGGTCCAAAAATCTGAATTCTTGCGCTTAACCCGCGCAGATCGTGAAGCTTTTGTGCAAGTGACCCTCAACCGGATCGAGGAAGATGGGGCACCGGCCCTTATTGCTGTACTGCATGACGCCACAGAGCTGAAGTCACTTGAGGCGCAATTTGTTCAAAGTCAAAAAATGCAAGCGATTGGCCAGCTTGCGGGGGGGGTTGCCCATGATTTTAACAACCTGTTAACCGCAATTTCGGGCCATTGTGACCTGCTTTTGCTGCGGCATGATCAGGGCGATGGCGACTATGGCGATCTTGTCCAGATTAACCAAAACGCAAATCGTGCCGCTGCGCTTGTTGGGCAGTTGTTGGCCTTCTCAAGGAAACAAACGCTTCGCCCTGAAACGCTGGATATGCGCGATACGCTTGCTGATTTGACGCATCTTCTTAACCGGCTTGTGGGGGAGAAGGTTACGCTTACACTAAGCCACGACCCAGTGCTGGAACCGATCCGTGCGGATAAACGGCAATTGGAGCAAGTCTTGATGAACCTTGTGGTGAATGCGCGGGATGCAATGCCCACGGGAGGTGAAATCAGGATCGTGACACAAAGCGCCCACCTAGAAGAGCCATTGCTGCGCGATCAGGTGACTGTGCCAACAGGCGATTACGTGACGATCAACGTCAATGATGACGGTGTCGGCATCCCAGCAGATAAACTTCAAAAAGTGTTTGAACCCTTTTTTACGACAAAGCGCACGGGTGAAGGCACTGGGTTGGGCTTATCCACGGCGTATGGGATTATCAAACAGACGGGCGGCTACATTTTTGTAGATAGTACAGAAGGCGTTGGGACTTCCTTTACCCTCTATTTCCCCGTGCTGGCACATGGCGCTCAGGTCACTTCCCCCCCGGCACAGCCAAAACCGGTTGAGGAACACAGTGTCCCCAAAGGCGGCGTGATCCTGTTGGTAGAGGATGAGGCGCCGGTGCGCGCATTTGCAAGCCGAGCCCTTCGCTTAAGAGGATTCACCGTTTTGGAGGCTGAAAGCGCAGAAGTCGCGCTTGAAACGCTTGAGGATGAGAACCTTAAAATCGATGTGTTTGTGACAGATGTGGTGATGCCTGGAATGGACGGACCCAGCTGGGTCCGTAAGGCCATGAAATCACGGCCAGATGTCCGCGTCGTATTTGTGTCAGGATATGCAGAGGACAGTCTGGGCGAAGCACAAAAGAAGATACCAAATTCCGTGTTCCTACCAAAACCGTTTTCACTCAGCGATCTGACGGAAACTGTTAACAAGCAGCTCCATTAGCCACGCGGAATAGAATCGTACAGCGCGAAGTCGTCCTGAAATTTTCGCCTGAACCGTGTTTCGACGTCTGCAGAAAGAACAACGTCAATTGCCGGAGACACGTTTTCGCGAGCGAGTGATAGCTTTACGTCCAACCGTTCTTCCAAGAAATTTTGCAAACGGGTCTGGTCCTCATAGGCGAAAAGGTGGGTAATACCTGTGCCGTTCGGTTGGCGTTCAAGAAATTTCAATTGGCTGCCGACCTCCGCAAAACCGGGGCGTTTGCCTTTCATATAGGCGAGAACAAATTCGTCGAAGGTGATTCCATGGGTATTATTGGGCTTTTCTTTCATGAAGGGGCGCTGACGGTAACGATACCAACTACTTAGCCAGCTTATCGGATCCCGCATGACGGCCATCAGCTCCATTTCTGCATCACAAACATTTTGAAACATCGGGCGAATGAAACGATTGTAACGATAGACCGGCGCGTGTTTTAGCAAGGGAGGATCTGAAATGACCATGTCAGCACGCGACGCCAAAGCGGTCTGATATGCAGTTGTGCCCGTTTTGGGTACAGATAAAAACGCAAGGCGTTCCTTAAAGAAAACAAGCATTTAGGATCTCCATTTTGGAAGATTATATATCCTGAATGCCACATAAACAACTTTTTAACCAATCTGGCACCAAGATACCTTTCAAAGAATTTGATTGAAATGTTCCCCTTTTGTATCCATAAGAACATTGGCGGAACATATTTTGGCGAAAGGGAGCGATTGTAGCGACCGCCGCCCTGTGACAGTAAGGGAAGAACCCAAATGGCAACGGCAGATCTTTTGAATATGGATAAGAAATCAGCAGACAAGCAAAAGGCGCTTGATAGCGCGCTTGCACAAATTGAACGTCAGTTCGGCAAAGGCTCCATTATGAAGCTGGGCGCGGAAGGGGCGATACAAGATATCAAAGCATCCTCAACAGGATCGCTGGGTCTGGACATCGCGCTGGGAATTGGCGGATTGCCGATGGGCCGGATTATTGAAATTTATGGCCCTGAATCTTCGGGTAAAACCACGTTGACGCTGCACTGTGTGGCCGAGCAACAAAAAGCGGGCGGTGTCTGTGCTTTTGTGGATGCCGAGCACGCGCTTGATCCGCAGTACGCGCGCAAGCTGGGCGTCGACATTGATGAATTGCTGATTTCCCAGCCAGACACAGGTGAACAAGCGCTTGAGATCACAGATACGCTGGTGCGCTCTGGTGCTGTGAACATGGTGATTGTGGATTCTGTTGCCGCGTTGACGCCGAAATCTGAACTTGAAGGCGAAATGGGCGACAGCTCGGTTGGTGTTCAGGCCCGATTGATGAGCAAGGCGATGCGTAAGCTGACAGGCTCTATCTCGCGCTCAAATTGTATGGTGATTTTCATTAACCAAATCCGGATGAAAATCGGTGTGATGTTCGGCTCGCCAGAGACGACAACGGGTGGTAACGCGTTGAAGTTCTATTCGTCTGTGCGTCTGGATATCCGCCGCATTGGGGCACTCAAGGACCGCGACGAAGTTGTGGGCAACCAGACGAAAGTGAAGATCGTCAAAAACAAAGTAGCCGCGCCTTTCAAACAGGTTGAATTTGACATCATGTACGGCGAAGGCATCTCAAAAATGGGAGAGCTGTTGGACATGGGGGTCAAGGCGGGCATCGTTGATAAATCCGGCAGCTGGTTCTCTTATGGGGACGAACGGATCGGGCAGGGTCGTGAGAACGCAAAAAATTATCTACGTGAACATGAAGAGATGGCGATAGACATCGAAGATAAGATCCGTGCTGCGCATGGGTTAGACTTTGACGGGTCAGAAGATATGGATGATCCGGATATTTTGGACGGTTAAAACCGACAAAAAGATCAAGTGAATTGAAAAAGGGTGTGGGCCGGTCGGCTGACACCCTTTTTTGCGGTCCTGCCTGTGGACAGGCCCTTGCGCCAAGGTTATCCAAACAAGATAATTTCGCGTGGCTAAAGGACGGACATCATGCAAACGCTCAACGAAATCCGCTCGACTTTCCTGAACTATTTTGGGGACAACGGACACGCGATCGTGCCGTCCAGCCCTTTGGTGCCGCGCAACGATCCAACCTTGATGTTTACCGCCGCTGGTATGGTTCAGTTCAAGAACTTGTTCACCGGTGTTGAGACGCGCGATTACTCTCGCGCTACAACAGCGCAAAAATGTGTGCGGGCAGGCGGCAAGCACAACGATCTGGACAATGTCGGCTATACTGCGCGCCACCACACGTTCTTTGAGATGTTGGGTAACTTCAGCTTTGGTGATTACTTCAAAGAGGACGCGATACCGCTTGCATGGGATTTGCTGACCAAAGTACTGGGCATCGATGAATCGCGCCTGTTGGTCACAGTGTATCATACCGACGATGAAGCGGTCGAGATTTGGAAAAAACACGCAGGCCTTAGCGATGATCGCATTATCCGTATCGCGACGGATGATAACTTTTGGTCGGCTGGGCCAACTGGCCCCTGTGGTCCTTGCACCGAAATTTTCTACGATCATGGCGATCACATCTGGGGTGGCCCTCCTGGCTCACCTGAAGAAGACGGCGATCGCTTCGTTGAAATCTGGAACCTCGTGTTCATGCAATATGAACAATTCGAGGATGGTACACGCCGCGATCTTCCCAACAAATCCATCGATACAGGCATGGGGATCGAACGCGTTGCGGCATTGTTGCAAGGCACAAACGACAACTATTCCACGGATCTGATGCGCAGCCTTATTGAGGCTTCCGCAAATGCCACCAGCAGCGATCCCGATGGCCCAAGCAAAACCCATCACCGTGTGATCGCAGACCACCTCCGGTCCACGTCATTTTTGATGGCGGATGGTGTGATGCCCAGCAATGATGGCCGCGGTTATGTTTTGCGCCGCATCATGCGCCGCGCAATGCGTCACGCGCATCTGCTGGGCGTAAAAGACCCGCTCATGCACCGTTTGGTTCCCGCGTTGGTTGGTCAGATGGGGCAGGCCTATCCTGAATTGGGACAGGCCCAGACGATGATCGAACAGACCTTGTTGCAAGAAGAAACCCGTTTCCGCCAAACGCTGGAGCGCGGCCTGAAGCTGCTGGATGATGAATTAGTGGCCCTTCCAGAGGGGGCAAACCTGTCCGGCGCTGCTGCGTTTAAACTCTATGATACTTTTGGCTTCCCGCTGGATCTGACCCAAGATGCCCTGCGTGAAAAAGGCCGCGCGGTCGACACAGACGGTTTCGATACTGCCATGGCCGAACAAAAAGCCAAGGCGCGCGCGGCATGGTCTGGCTCGGGCGAGGCAGCTGATGCAGCTATTTGGTTTGATGTCGCTGACAAATCCGGCGTGACTGATTTTCTCGGCTATGACACGGAAACCGCCGAAGGCAAAATCGCTGCACTGGTGCAAGACGGCAAAGCCGTAGCAGAGGCAGCTGAGGGCCAAGAGGTGCAAATCGCTCTTAACCAAACACCATTCTACGCCGAAAGTGGTGGTCAGGTTGGCGATACAGGACTGATCGAAACGCCAACGGCAAGCTTACGTGTGACAGATACCCGCAAATCCGCAGGCGTGTTTATCCACTTTGGCGTAGTTGAAAAGGGGACTGTCACAAATGGCCAATCTGCGACGCTCAAGGTCGATCCTTCGCGCCGCGCTGCCATTCGCGCCAACCACTCGGCCACGCACCTGCTTCACGAAGCATTGCGCCACGCCTTGGGCGATCATGTCTCACAGCGCGGATCGCTGAATGCAGCAGACCGCCTGCGTTTCGATTTCAGCCATAACGAGGCGATCAGCGCGCAAGATATGGCCAGTGTCGAAGCCGAGGTGAACACCTATATTCGTCAAAACAGCGCGGTTGAAACCCGTATTATGACCCCCGATGATGCCCGCGCCTTGGGCGCACAGGCGTTGTTTGGCGAAAAATATGGCGACGAAGTGCGCGTGGTTTCCATGGGCAGCCAAGAAGGGTCCGGCAAGGGAACGGATAAAAACACATATTCCTTGGAACTGTGCGGCGGGACACACGTTGCCCGCACTGGCGATATTGGTGCTTTGGTGCTGTTAGGCGACAGTGCCAGCAGCGCGGGCGTGCGCCGGATCGAAGCCTTAACAGGTGAAGCAGCCATGTCTCATTTGCGGGCACAGGATGATCTGTTGTCGCGTACCGCGCTAGAGCTCAAATCACCAGCGGCGGCCGTACCGGAACGGGTGCGTGCCTTGATGGACGAACGCCGCAGCCTCGCGAATGAAGTGGCACAGCTGCGTCGCGAATTGGCCATGTCGGGCGGCACGTCCGCACCAGAGGCACAAACAATCAACGGTGTGGCCTTCCATGCACAAGTTTTGCAAGGCGTCACGGGCAAAGATCTGCCTGCCTTGGTCGATGAACATAAAACCCGCCTCGGTTCTGGCGCCGTGTTGCTGATCGCGGACACGGGTGGCAAAGCTGCCGTCGCTGCAGGTGTCACTGATGACCTCAAAGCAAACCTATCAGCCGTCAACATCTTGCGCGCGGCAGTCGCCGAGCTGGGTGGTAAAGGCGGCGGTGGCAGGCCCGACATGGCGCAAGGTGGCGGCGCGTCGGCGGATAATGCAACAGCGGCCATTGAGGCTGCGCAAAACATCCTGAAAGGATAAAACATGGCTGCACTTTGGATCGCACATGTGACCGTCACAGATGAAGAAGCGTATAAAAAATACGCTGAGGGCGCGACGGCTGCCATTGCTGAATTTGGTGGAAAATTCATCGCGCGCGGCGGGCGTTTTGTTCAGCTAGAGGGGAAAGAACGCCCGCGTAACGTCGTTGCGCGTTTTCCCGATGTCGAAACCGCTGAGCGCTGCTACCACTCAGACACATACCAAGCGGCACTTGCTTTCGCCAAAGGGGCCTCTGAACGTGAGTTGATGATTATCGAGACAAACGAATAGGGCCACCGCGGCCCAGCTTCAGTTTGCCAATAAACTCATGCGGCGCAGCCGCTTACACCATTCGAACCAAAAAAGGCGCCCCAATCTGGAGCGCCTTTTTTCATGTCTGGGGTTTCAAAATCACGAAGATTTTGACATGCGCTTGCGCTCATGCGGGTCAAGATAACGCTTGCGCAGACGCACAGCGTTTGGCGTGACTTCTACCAATTCGTCATCATCGATATAGGCAATCGCTTCTTCAAGGCTCAGCGTGACGGGGGTCGTCAAACGAACCGCTTCATCCGTACCCGAGGCACGCACGTTGGTCAGCTGTTTACCTTTCAGCGGGTTCACTTCCAGATCATTGTCGCGGCTGTGCTCACCAATGATCATGCCTTGGTACACGTCAGTTTGTGCGCCAATGAAGAACTTGCCGCGGTCTTCCAGCTTCCACAGAGCGAAGGCAACGGAGGTGCCGTTTTCCATGGAAATCAGGACGCCAGCGCGGCGGCCTGGAATTTTGCCTTTGTGGGGCGCCCAGTCGTGGAACACACGGTTCAAAACGCCTGTACCGCGCGTATCGGTCAGGAATTCACCATGGTAGCCGATCAAACCGCGTGATGGCACGTGGGCCACGATGCGGGTTTTGCCGGCGCCGGCTGGTTTCATCTCAACCAATTCGCCTTTGCGCGTGCCGGTCAGTTTTTCAATCACTGCGCCAGAGTATTCGTCATCAACGTCGATTGTTGCTTCTTCGATCGGCTCGTGACGCACACCGTCAATTTCGGAGAACAGAACCTGTGGGCGCGAGATGGAGAGCTCAAACCCTTCACGGCGCATGTTCTCGATCAAAACACCCATCTGCAATTCGCCACGGCCCGCGACTTCGAAGGAATCACCACCGGCGCTGTCGGTCACTTTGATCGCAACGTTCGATTCGGCTTCCTTCATCAGACGGTCACGGATGACGCGAGACTGAACCTTTTTGCCGTCACGGCCAGCCAGCGGACTGTCGTTAATGCCAAAGGTTACAGTAATTGTGGGCGGATCGATGGGCTGGGCAGGGATGGCTTCTTCTACAGACGTATCTGCCAGTGTGTCGGCCACGGTTGCTTTTGTCATGCCCGCGATGGAAACGATATCGCCCGCTTCTGCTGTATCGATGGCGGTTTGCTCCAAGCCGCGGAAGGCAAGGATTTTTGTGCAACGGAAGTTCTCGATCAATGTGCCATCACGCGACATGGCTTTGATCGCTTGTCCGGCTTTCAGCGTGCCTGTTTCGACACGGCCCGTCAGCAAACGGCCAAGGAACGGATCACCGCCCAAAGTGGTGGCCAGCATGGTGAAAGGCTGATCTGCGGCTTCGATTTGCTTGGGGGCGGGCACGTGATCAAGGATCAATTCGAACAACGCGTCCAAGTCCTTACGCGGGCCGTCCAATTCCATATCTGCCCAGCCAGAGCGGCCAGAGGCGTACATGGTTGGGAAATCCAGCTGCTCGTCCGTGGCGTCCAAGCTGGCGAACAGGTCAAAGCATTCGTCCAGTGCGCGGTCGGGCTCACCGTCGGGCTTGTCGACTTTGTTGATAACAACAATTGGCTTCAGGCCCAGCTTCAGCGCTTTGGATGTCACAAATTTGGTTTGTGGCATCGGACCCTCAGCCGCATCGACCAACAGCACAACACCGTCGACCATCGACAAGATGCGTTCGACTTCGCCACCAAAGTCAGCGTGGCCAGGCGTGTCAACGATGTTGATCCGTGTGCCTTTCCATTCGACCGATGTGGGCTTGGCGAAGATCGTGATGCCACGCTCGCGCTCCAAATCGTTGCTGTCCATGGCGCGCTCTGTTGTCGCCTGGTTTTCACGGTAGGTGCCGGATTGTTTCAAAAGTTCATCAACCAGCGTCGTCTTGCCGTGGTCAACGTGTGCGATAATTGCGATGTTGCGCAGATCCATTGGGAATACCTTGTCTCAGGGAGTTGAGGGCGCTCTAACCTGCATCCAAGCTAAAGGCCAGCGAAAAACCAAAACCAGTTTGAATGCTGTTAAACTGTGGTTAATGAGGTGCGGCGTCAGAGAAGAGGTGGATCACGCATATCCCCCCAATAATCATGGCAATTCCCAACAGCGCAGGGAAATCCAACCGCTGCCCGAAAACGACCCAGCCAATGATCGCAATCAGGAAAATGCCAAGACCGCTCCATAAGGCGTAAACGACCCCGATGGGGAAGCTCCGCATGGTGATGGAAAGCAGGTAAAACGAGATGCAATAAGCCACGATGACCAATACCGATGGCCATAGCCGCGTAAACTGTTGGCTTGCTTGCAGGGCTGTTGTGCCAATTGTCTCGGCCAGAACAGCCAGCGCAAGGATCAGATAGACGGGCATATGGGGCCTTTCAACAAGATGCTTAGGTGGCAATATACCGGTCACGGCGGTGGTTTATCGCAATGATCAGGTTCAACACAACGGCACCGATCAATGAATAGAATACGATGTGCAGGTCAAACAATAAAAGGGCTGCACCAAAGATGATAGCATCCAGAATAAGCTGCACCCAACCCGCACGGAACCCTGTTGTATCTTGGATGATCAGCGCTATGACACCAAATCCGCCCAGAGAGCCGTTGTGACGGAACATGGCGACCAGCCCCATGCCAACCATTGCACCAACGGCCAGTGCTGCAAAAAACGGATGAATGGACTGCACGGTAATGCCAAGCGGCACCAGCTCTGTCACAACAGACAGCATGGTCACCGAAATAATTGATTTTACGGTGAAAGCAGGCCCCAGCCGGTACCATGCAATCAAGTAGAAGGGGATGTTGATGACAAAGAAGACGATGCCGAAGGAGTAGCCTGTCAAATAGGCTAAAATCACGGCAACACCGGCGGTTTGCCCCGTTATCAATCCCGCAGAGGTGAGTAGGTAGAGCCCAAATCCGCATAAAAACACGCCAAGCGATAGGCCTTGGGCATCGTCAAGCAATGTGTGGTCGTTGGTTTTATCTGTATTTTGCATGTCGGGGGCTCTTTAGGTCAACAAACTTGAGGATATATCCCAAGAATTTGGAAACAAAAGGCCCAATTGCAAAGGGCCGCAGATTTGCGGCCCTGTACGGAATTTAGTTGCGGTCAGCCCTTCAGGGCAGCGTTCAGGTTTTCGTCCACCTTTTCAAGGAAGCCCATCGTGGTCAGCCAGCCTTGGTCGGGGCCAACCAAAAGCGCGAGATCTTTGGTCATCGAACCTGATTCAACTGTGTTGACGACAACTTTCTCCAATGTCTCGGCAAAGTTGGTCAACGCCGCGTTGCCGTCCAGCTTGCCACGGTGTTTGAGCGCGCCTGTCCACGCATAGATGGACGCGATGGAGTTGGTGGATGTCTCTTCACCCTTTTGGTGCTGGCGGTAATGGCGGGTGACGGTGCCGTGGGCGGCTTCAGCCTCAACTGTTTTGCCGTCTGGGGTCATCAACACGGATGTCATCAACCCAAGAGAGCCAAAGCCCTGCGCAACCGTATCGGACTGAACATCGCCGTCATAGTTTTTACAGGCCCACACATAACCACCGTTCCATTTCATGGCACATGCGACCATGTCATCGATCAAACGGTGTTCATAAGTGATGCCAGCCTCTTTGAATTTGTCTTCAAATTCAGTTTCATAGATGTGTTGAAATAGTTCCAGAAAACGACCGTCATATTGTTTTAGGATCGTGTTTTTGGTGCTCAAATAAACAGGCCAGCCTTTGGTTAGGCCATAGTTCATCGAGGCGCGCGCGAAGTCGATGATGGATTTATCAAGGTTGTACATCGCCATCACAACGCCCGCATCAGGTGCGTCAAACACTTCCTGTTCGATTTCAGTACCGTCTTCACCAACAAATTTGATGGTCAGCTTACCTGCGCCGGGGAATTTGAAATCTGTGGCACGGTATTGGTCGCCAAAAGCGTGGCGGCCGACAACAATGGGTTTGGTCCAGCCCGGAACAAGGCGCGGCACGTTAGAGCAAATGATGGGTTCGCGAAAAATCACCCCGCCCAAGATGTTGCGGATCGTCCCATTGGGCGAGCGCCACATTTTCTTCAGGCCAAATTCCTCGACCCGTGCTTCATCTGGGGTGATGGTCGCGCATTTTACCCCAACGCCGTATTTTTTGATCGCATGGGCAGAATCAATTGTGATCTGATCATCGGTTTCATCACGGGCTTCGATACCTAGGTCGTAATATTTCAGGTCGACGTCCAAATAGGGCAGGATCAGTTTTTTCTTGATGAAATCCCACATAATGCGGGTCATTTCATCGCCGTCCAATTCAACGATTGGGTTCTCTACCTTGATTTTGGTCATGTCTGTTCCTCTGGGCTATGGGCGTAGTTGTCCCTTGGATAGCTTAATTTCGTGCTAAGGAGAAGGTGGTATGCAACGGTATACCGTTGGTTTTTATCCCTTAAGATGCGATCGGAAGAAATCCGCGATCTTGGCCTTGGCAAAAATCCAAAGTTGAGGCGCCCCAATTGAAATTTTCGATCCGACACGATCGGCAATCATGTCTTCTGTTACGTTGAAATCAATCCAACTGCCGCCGCCCGATTGCAGATTCTGCATCGGCGGCTGGAACCGGTCGAGGGATTTTGCGAACTGGGCACTGGGGGATTGTGCGGCCTCGAACTCTTCCCAGATTGCGCGAAGGTCACGGTTTAAGTCGCTGGGAAGAAGCCCAAATATACGGTCCGCTGCGATTTGTTCCTGCTGCGCCATCTTGGCCGCATCATAGTCCCCAAAAAGCGGGTTGTCGCCTGCATCAATCTCAACCAAATCATGCAGGATCAGCATTTTGATCACGCGGGTAATGTCCACGTCTGGCCCTGCCTGATCCGCCAAAACCAACGCATATAAGGTCAGGTGCCAACTGTGCTCGGCTGAGTTTTCATAGCGAGAGTTGTCGCACAGTTCGGTCGCGCGCACGATTGTCTTGAGCTTATCGGCTTCGTTCAAAAAGGCGATCTGCTGCTCAAGCCGTTCTGTCATGCGGTTGGGGTGTCCCGAAATTTCTTGAGTTTGGTTGCAAGGAACTGTCGGCCTTTTTGTTCCGCCATACGTGTTCGAATGGCAGTCAAGAACGCCTCTTCCAAGGTCTGCGAAGAAGCGCCGAGCACGGTGCCCACTTCCATAAACAGACGGTCCTCGCCGGTCTCTCTTTGAACGGCGAGGCATTCTTCGGCCAGTTTATTGGCCATTTTTGTGACGGCTTCATCAGCCATTAACGTGTGGTCTCTGTCAGACGGCGGCGCACGTAGGCGGTTGTGGAGTCGATCATCGTGTCCATATGGGGCTCTTCAAAGAAGTGGCCCGCGCCTTCGACTTCCTGATGGGTAATGGTAATACCCTTCTGCTCGTGCAGCTTATTGACGAGGTTCACAGTATCCGCAGGCGGTGCAACGCGGTCGCCCGAACCATTGATCACCAGGCCAGACGCAGGGCAGGGCGCAAGGAAGCTGAAGTCATACATGTTTGCAGGAGGTGCAACAGAAATGAACCCTGTGATCTCGGGGCGGCGCATCAGCAACTGCATGCCGATCCAAGCGCCAAAAGAGAAGCCCGCAACCCAGCAGTGTTTGGAATTGTTGTTCATCGACTGTAGGTAATCGAGAGCGGAAGCCGCATCTGACAGCTCACCTATGCCTTGGTCGTATTCCCCCTGCGACCGGCCCACACCGCGGAAGTTAAACCGCAAGACTGTGAAACCCATCTTATAAAACGCGTAATGCAGGTTGTAGACGACCTTGTGGTTCATCGTGCCGCCGAACTGTGGATGCGGGTGCAGTACAATTGCGATGGGGGCATCGCGTTCTTTTTGGGGGTGATAGCGGCCCTCAAGGCGACCTTCGGGTCCAGGAAAAATAACCTCGGGCATGGATGTACTCTCTTATTGGTTCTAAAGACGACGATATTGTTGACGGTTTCCGTCGATTACTTTAGAATGGTTCTAATCTAGGGTATCCCATCAAAGGGGTGCGTCAACAGGGATGTAGGCATTATGGGCCGCTGCGTCAAACAAAAGCCTGATCTTATAAGGATATTACGATGAAACTATCGACAAAAGGCCGCTATGCGATGGTTGCATTGGCTGATATCGCGCTTCAGCCCGCTGATCAACTGGTGTCATTGGGCGAAATATCAGAGCGCCAACAGGTTTCATTGCCTTATCTTGAGCAGCTATTTGTAAAATTGCGCCGCGCTGATCTGGTCTCATCGGTGCGGGGGCCCGGTGGCGGGTACCGTTTGGCGCGCCCCGCGTCAGAAATCAGGGTCGTTGATATTCTGAGTGCGGTGGATGAAACAGTGGACGCGATGCACAAGGGGGCTGGGGCCTCGGGCGGGGCATCGGGAAGCCGCGCGCAATCATTGACGAACCGCTTGTGGCAGGGGTTATCGGCGCATGTCTACGTATTCCTGCATCAGACACGGTTATCTGATGTGATCGAAAACCAGATGACGCCATGCCCTGCGGTTCCGAGCCTTTTTGACATTGTCGATGAATGAGGGCGGGTATTTGAGTATTTTTGGCCAAGAAAGATAGGGGGGGCGATTTTGTGAAGAGAGTGTATCTAGATCATAACGCGACGACCCCTTTGCGCGTTGAAGCGCGGGTGGCGATGATTGAGGCCATGGAGTTGGTTGGGAACCCGTCGTCTGTTCATGCGGAAGGGCGCGCGGCCAAGATGTTGGTAGAGCGCGCGCGCGCGCAGGTGGCTGAATTGGTCGGGTGTCGGCCGCAGCAGGTTATTTTCACCTCGAGTGCGACGGAGGCTGCGGCCTTGGCGGTCGCGCAGAAGGGGCGGCATGGCGGCGTTTTTGCAGCGCTTCCGATGGAGCATGATTGTCTGGGTGTTTGGTCTGAGCGTGAGATGGTTTCCTTGACGGGCAGGGATGGGGCGCTTTCACCACATGGTTTATCAGAATTTTTAAATTTTGTGATGGGTCTGTCGGGTGATGAATGGCGGGATGATCGCAGTCCTGTTGCGTTGATTGCGCATTCTGCCGCAAACAGTGAGACGGGTGTTTTGGGGCTGGAAAGCGGGCAGGTTGTTGGCAGTGGGCGCGTGAGTGCGTCTCGTGCTGGCGCTATTCCTTACTCAACGATCTGCGACATCACGCAGTTGGCGGGTAAGATGCCCGTGACTTATGGCGAAGTGACGCCGTCTTATGCCATTCTGTCCGCTCATAAGATTGGCGGGCCAAAAGGTGTTGGCGCGTTAATCAACTTTACTGCTGATGATCCGGAACCGATGTTGCGCGGTGGGGGGCAGGAAATGAACCGCCGCTCTGGTACCGAAAATGTGATCGGAATGGCGGGCTTTGGTGCGGCGGCGCAAGCTGCGGCTGTTGACGTGGCAGCGGGTAAATGGGAAGAAATCGCCCAGTTTAGAAATATTCTAGAAAAGGCTATTGCGGCTGCGTCTGAACACACTATTTTTGTCGGGAACAGTGTGGCCCGCTTGCCAAACACCTCGTGCATTCTGACCCCTGGTTGGAAGGGAGAGACGCAGGTGATGCAGATGGATCTGGCGGGCTTTGCGGTTTCGGCTGGGTCTGCGTGCTCTAGCGGGAAGGTCAAGGCGAGCAAAGTGCTGCTGGCGATGGGATATGAGGAGGCTGAGGCCGCGAGCGCTATTCGCGTTTCGCTGG
>JBDVSG010000147.1:0-11141 GCA_039967155.1 Sulfitobacter sp.
CAGACGCGTGAGCACATCCTGCTCGGCCGTCAGGTTGGCATTCCGTACATGGTTGTTTACATGAACAAAGTTGACCAAGTTGACGACGAAGAGTTGTTGGAACTGGTTGAAATGGAAATCCGTGAGCTGCTGTCCTCCTATGAGTACCCAGGCGACGACATTCCAGTAATTCCAGGTTCCGCTCTGGCGGCGATGGAAGGCAAGACACCAGAAATCGGTGAAGAATCCATCAAGAAATTGATGGCAGCGGTTGACGAATACATCCCGACACCAGCGCGTGCTGTTGACCAGCCGTTCCTGATGCCAGTGGAAGACGTGTTCTCGATTTCTGGTCGTGGTACAGTTGTTACAGGCCGTGTAGAGCGTGGCGTGATCAACGTTGGCGACGAAATCGAAATCGTTGGTATCCGCGACACCAAGAAAACGACCTGCACAGGCGTTGAAATGTTCCGCAAATTGCTGGACAGCGGTGAAGCAGGCGACAACATCGGTGCATTGCTGCGCGGCGTTGACCGTGAAGGCGTTGAGCGTGGTCAGGTTCTGTGTAAGCCAGGTTCCGTGAACCCACACACAAAGTTCGAAGCAGAAGCGTATATTCTGACGAAAGAAGAAGGGGGTCGTCACACACCATTCTTCGCGAACTACCGTCCACAGTTCTACTTCCGTACAACGGACGTGACCGGCACAGTTCAACTGCCAGAAGGCACTGAAATGGTAATGCCAGGTGACAACCTGAAGTTCGACGTTGAACTGATCGCGCCAATCGCAATGGAGCAAGGCCTCCGTTTCGCGATCCGCGAAGGTGGCCGTACCGTTGGTGCGGGCGTTGTATCCAAAATCACTGAGTAAGCAGGCCGGGCCATCCGGCCCCACCCGCAACCTTAGCTAAGCAAAGGCCGTCCCCAAGGGGCGGCCTTTGTTGCGTTTAAAGGGGGGAGGATTTGAGGAGCTGCCAAAGGGAGACGTGGTAGCGACCTAGGGCAGGGCGGTTCAGTTGCAGCGAGGCAAAAACCTACCTTAAATTCCGCGATCTGTGTCGGATGGCCCTTGAACCTATGTGAAATCCAGACTACCCAATGCACAGGCATAGGGGTTTAGCTCAGTTGGTAGAGCATCGGTCTCCAAAACCGAGGGTCGTGGGTTCGAGTCCCTCAGCCCCTGCCAGCCTGATTTCATTAAAATTTAAATTATTGTTTCGAGTTTGCGGATAATTTTTGCGCACAGACGATTTTGTTTTTTACTTAAAAACAATGACATAATACCGCCGCATCTGCTCCATTAAATTGCTCTAATTTCGGGTGATGGTTTGAATCTGGTATTTCAGCACTTTGGTAGAAGCAGATGACAGACTCCCTGAACGCACCTCATGAGGGTGGCTCCGAAGCCGAACTTGACGCAGATTCCCTTGCGGCCATTCGCTCGATCCTGACAGAAGACACGACACCTGAGCCGCAAGCGGCAGAGGTGGCAGGCGAGGCCCCCATGGCAGAGGAGGCGCCCCAACTGATGGCGGCCGCTGCAATTAGTCGCCGCCGCAAGTCAGATGCTTTTCCCGCGCTGGAGGATCCTGTTAACGATCCCGCTGCAAAAGCCTCTGGCAAAAAAGGTATCTTCCCCAAGAAAAAGGCCGCCAAGCCAGCCAAGCGTCGTTTTTCATTGGGTCGCAAACCTGCTGCGCCAAAGGCAGCGGTCACGCCTCGTGAACCCTCAGAAGGAGGGGTTCTGGGTAAGATAAAAGGCTACAGGCCAAAACCGTTGCACATCGGCTTGGCTGTCTTGGGCTTGGTTGTTTTGATGCGCCCGTGGTTGTTCGTTGGGCTGGGCGTTATCTTTTTGATCATCATGGTCGGGGTCTATCTGATGGTCGGTTATGACGGCTTTTGGAAAGGCGCGATGCGGATCAGTCGTTGGTACGCTGATCGTCAGCCAGCGCGGGCGGCCAAACTGCATGCGCGGCTGGACACTTTTGCCATGCGCTGGGACGCCATACTGGACAAATTCCCAGAGGGCAGCGTGGATGCCCTGTATCTGCCTGATTTTGGCGATCTGGCGACGGCCGACAAGCGCCATGATAGCGCGATGGAGCGCCGTCTGGCTGGCTTACAGGAAAGCGGCAGTTGAGCGCATCCTAATTGCTGGCTTGAAACACAGGCGCGCAGCCGTTAGATGCAGCTAACACGACAATTCAGGATGCTCTCCATGGCCACTACCAACCCGCTTCAGTTTATCCAACAGGTTCGCGCCGAAGTGGCAAAGGTCGTTTGGCCTACACGCCGCGAAGTTATGCTGACCACCGTTATGGTGTTCATCCTTGCGGCATTGACGGCTGTGTTCTTTGCTGCGGTTGATATCTTGATCCGTGGCGGTTTGCAGTACGTGCTGAATATGTTCGGCTAAGACCGACTATAGCCCGTACGCGCATAGCAAAAATCCTACAAACACTTGAATCCTCGTGGCGTGTGAGCTAGGTCGCAGACCTGTCTTGGTATGGTTCGTATTGATTCTAGGTGCGGCTGATTATAAGCCATAGGCAGTCTGGGCAGAGCAGCCCAATTATTTATGAATTCGCAAGCGCATGATGCGCGCAGGATAAGGACGACAGATCAAATGGCAAAACGGTGGTATTCGGTCAGCGTCCTTTCCAACTTTGAGAAAAAGATCGCAGAACAGATTCGCACAACAGCTGCAGAACTGGAAATGGAAGACCAGATTGACGAAGTGCTGGTGCCTACCGAAGAAGTGATCGAAATCCGTCGCGGCAAGAAAGTCACGACCGAACGCCGCTTTATGCCGGGATATGTTTTGGTCCACATGGAAATGTCCGACCGCGGCTATCACCTGATCAACTCGATCAACCGCGTCACAGGTTTCTTGGGCCCGCAAGGCCGCCCCATGCCAATGCGCGACGCCGAAGTGACCGCGATCCTTGGCCGCGTCCAAGAGGGTGAAGAAGCGCCACGCACGCTTATCCACTTCGAAGTGGGCGAGAAAATTAAAGTGGCCGACGGCCCGTTCGAAGACTTCGACGGTATGGTTGAACAAGTGGACGACGAGAACCAGAAGCTCAAAGTTATGGTGTCGATCTTTGGTCGTGAAACGCCGGTGGAGTTGGACTTCACGCAGGTGAACAAACAGGTTTAATCGGGCCTCGTTCCGATAAATCGATTGAAAGGCATCGCAGCGTAAGTTGCGGTGCCTTTTTTGTTTAAGGGGAGCGGTAGATTAAGGAACGGCTGTTTTGAGCCCAAGTCACCGATGCTGCGAGGAGCATGAATGGCAGCTTTTGAGAACTAAAAAAACAACCGTTGCGTGATAACCTTCGTCAACCCGTTCTGTGAACATAACGGAATGTACGTTAAAGGATGAAACCTGATGTTTAACTTCTAAACATTCTAAGTTGCGGGTTTAATACGTTTGCTATAGGGCAAGTATTCCGCAGATTAGATCTACAGGTCTTGGGGAAGTGACTTTGAAACGCTTGAATGAAGTCAGAAGCTTGCGGATTGATGAAGACGTAACCTTGGATCGCCCCGGCATCTATACTTGGACAATTGAAGGGGTTGGATGTTATGTTGGCAAGTATACTCGTAAATCGCGCCCGCTCCGTGAATACGACAAAAACGTTTTTCGGCTTCTCAGTGGTATTGCCTATCGCCCGCAAAAGCCAAATGGATTTAGGGCAGTGCATCGTGCTCTTGCTAAGGCATTAACTGCTGAAACTAACATTGAATTGCGGATTGTATGTAACGCTACCGACGATGATCTCAACGAACTTGAACGGTACCATATCGGCACGCTTGCGTGGGGCGGGCTCAATAGAACGTCCTAAATCTCCAAAGGTCACAATCCGATAGTTGGTTGCGTGCGACGACACCCCCCTGCGTCAAAGCAGACCTTGGCGCAGGTGCAGCGAATTCACGCTTTGTCCGCATTGCTGACCTTGCGCTAACGGTGTGCCCCCTCGTGATCCAAGATACCAATTGATCTCACGTCTAAACTGTCCTAACAGGCAGGTTCTTACGCCCCGTGGCATTGCCGCGCGGCGAATCGTTTGTGGGAGGCGAGATGCGCGCGCGCATCAGACCAGACCACGCTAGAAAATGGGCCTCAACGCGTTGAGGTCTTGTAGGGCAGGGGAAACCTTGCCGATGACAAAGGAGAAGGCCAATGGCCAAGAAACTCGTCGGTACGATGAAGTTGCAAGTTAAAGCGGGTCAAGCAAACCCATCCCCACCAGTGGGTCCTGCGCTGGGTCAGCGCGGCATTAACATCATGGAATTCTGTAAAGCGTTCAACGCCAAAACAGCAGATCTTGAGCCAGGTGCACCTTGCCCAACCGTGATCAGCTACTATCAGGATAAGTCCTTCACGATGGACATCAAGACGCCACCAGCGTCCTATTACCTGAAAAAAGCGGCCAAAGTGAACTCCGGCGCGAAACTGCCTAGCCGTGAGATCGTTGGTTCCGTCACCACCAAGCAGCTGCGCGAAATTGCAGAAGCCAAAATGGTCGATCTGTCCGCAAACGACGTGGATCAGGCAATGAAAATCATTCTGGGCTCCGCAAAGTCCATGGGCATCGAGGTTAAGTAAGATGGCTAAACTTGGAAAACGCACAGTCGCCGCACGCGAAGCATTCGCGGGCAAAGAAAACATCACAGTCGAAGAAGCTGTGGCACTGATCAAGGCCAACGCGAACACAAAGTTCGACGAGACCATCGACATTGCCATGAACCTCGGCATTGACCCACGTCACGCAGACCAAATGGTGCGCGGCGTTATTGGCTTGCCAAACGGCACAGGCAAAGACGTTCGCGTTGCGGTTTTCGCACGTGGCCCAAAAGCTGACGAAGCAACAGCTGCTGGTGCAGACGTTGTTGGCGCAGAAGACCTGATGGAAATCGTTCAGGGCGGCAAGATCGACTTTGATCGTTGCATCGCGACACCTGACATGATGCCAGTTGTTGGTCGTCTGGGTAAAGTTCTGGGCCCACGTAACCTGATGCCAAACCCTAAAGTTGGTACTGTTACAATGGACGTTGCGGCAGCTGTTAAAGCGGCCAAAGGCGGCGAAGTTCAGTTCAAAGCTGAAAAAGGCGGCGTTGTACACGCAGGCGTAGGCAAAGCATCTTTTGACGAAGCCAAACTGGTTGAAAACATCCGCGCCTTCGTCGGTGCCGTTGCAAAAGCCAAGCCAACAGGCGCCAAAGGTGCATACATGACCAAAATCGCACTGAGCTCCACAATGGGCCCAGGCGTGACAGTTGCAGTGGATAACGCTGTTACCGAATAATCGCGGTAATGATCTAGAATGAAAGGCGTCCCATAGGGGCGCCTTTTTTCGTTTCATTTGGCAATATGGTCTGGGCTTTTGCGGGGCTACGGGGGCGCTGGTGGGGACTTTGCCGATCAGGGGTGCAGTTTACGCGATGTTGCGTGCTGTCGGCACGTTTTGGGTTGCAAAAAATCATGCGCGTGCGACATAGTCTTGCGTGCTGCACTCAGGGAACTTGCTGTGAAAAGACTAGTAATACTGACAATTTTTGCCATTCTTACGGCGTCTTCAGCGTTGGTTGCGCAATCTCGTGATGTCGTGATCTCAACTGTCACGCGGGAACCGTTCTCGATGGAGCGCGGCGGCGCGGATGTGGGTTTCAGCATTGAGCTGTGGCAGCAGCTGGCCGCTGAGCTGGATCTCAACACAACCTTTGTACGTGCGGATAGCTTCTCCGAGATGTTGGACGCCGTGAAGACCGGTCAGGCCGATGCGGCGATCGCCAATATTTCGATTACGGCCTCGCGAGAGGCGGACATGGATTTCACCCAGCCGATTTTTGACAGCGGCCTTCAAATCATGATCCCCCATGACGGGCAGAACGTTTCAATTGTTTCGGCACTGTTCACATGGGAGATTTTCTACGCGATCGCGATCGCGATCGTTCTGCTGTTTGGTGGCGGCATGTTGATGTGGGTGTTTGAGCGCAATGCCTCAGAGTATTTCAAACGCCCCGCCAAGGATGCGGCGTTCCCTGCCTTCTGGTGGGCGCTAAATTTGGTGGTTAATGGCGGTTTTGAAGAGCGCGTTCCGCAATCGCGTGCGGGCAGGGGCTTTGCGGTGGTTCTTGTTGTGGCTTCGTTGTTCATTGTGTCGGTTTTTGTAGCGACAATTACGGCGGCAATGACTGTGGATGCCTTGAAGACGAATATAAACAGTCTTTCTGACCTTGGCGGTAAGCGGGTCGCGACAATTCGGGGATCGACCGCTGCATCTTTCATGGAGAGTCGGGACGTATCTTACATCCCGATAGATACGCTGGGTGAGATGTTTGCATCTTTTGAGGAGGGGGAGCTGGACGCGATTATCTTTGATCAACCCATTCTCGCATATTATGTCACGACCCATGGCGCGCAAAAGGCCCGATTGGTGACGCGTACCTTTAAGCCGGAAAGCTATGGCATCGCCTTGCCAACAGGCAGCTCGCTGCGCGAGCCGCTGAATCAAACCCTGCTGCGCTTGCGCGAAGACGGCACATATGACCGCCTGCGTTCTAAATGGTTTGGCAGTCGCTAAGCGCTGATATATTCTGAGTGTGACGTAAAAAAATCAGCGGAATATCGCAACTTGCGGTTTTGCTGTTGGCATTCCCTTACAATCCAACTAATTGAACACTTGCATCACAGCGCACGATTCGTCGTGCGCTTTTTGCGCTTCGTCCGAGATGGCGGGTGAGATGGTTAAACATTTCATAATTCCTGCCTGAGATGGGGAATGACTATGATCTTTTGAGGGCTCTGCTCTCGGACGATCTTGGGAAGGACCCGTAAGGACCCGACGTCGGGCATTCGCCCGGCAAAACGAGCCCGGAGGGTAACACCTCCGATAACTTTGGAGAGAAACTGTGGATAGAGCACAAAAAGAACAGTTGGTCGAAGAGCTCGGCCAAATCTTTGAAAGCTCTGGCGTTGTAGTGGTTAGCCACTACGTCGGTCTGACAGTTGCTGAAATGCAGGATCTACGTGCGCGTGCAAGCGCTGCGGGTGGGTCTGTGCGTGTTGCCAAAAACAGGCTCGCCAAGATCGCCCTTGAGGGCAAGCCATGTGCAAGCATTGCTGACCTTCTGACGGGTATGACCGTTCTGACCTATTCTGAGGATCCTGTGGCTGCTGCTAAGGTTGCTCAGGAATTCGCCAAAGAGAATGCCAAGCTGGTAATTCTCGGTGGTGCAATGGGTGAGAATGCGTTGGACGCCGCCGGTGTAGAAGCCGTGTCCAAAATGCCTTCGCGCGAGGAGCTTATCTCCACGCTCGCCGGTATGCTGGGCGCACCTGCTTCCAACATCGCTGGGGCCATTGGCGCACCTGCAAGCAACATCGCATCCATCTTGTCTACGGTTGAAGACAAGGCTGCGTAAGCGACAATATCGTCAAATCGGCGTGTTAGTTGATACTACACGTTGGAACACACATATCGTTAACGGAAAGAGCTAAAACATGGCTGATCTGAAAAAACTGGCAGAAGACATCGTTGGTCTGACACTGCTTGAAGCACAAGAACTGAAAACAATCCTCAAAGACGAGTACGGCATCGAGCCTGCAGCCGGTGGCGCAGTCATGATGGCGGGCCCTGCAGACGCCGGTGGCGACGCAGCTGAGAAAACAGAATTCGACGTCGTTCTGAAGAACGCCGGCGCATCCAAAATCAACGTGATCAAAGAAGTTCGCGGCATCACAGGCCTGGGCCTGAAAGAAGCCAAAGACCTCGTTGAAGCGGGTGGCAAAATCAAAGAAGGCGTTGATAAAGCCGAAGCAGAAGACGTGAAAGCCAAGCTGGAAGCAGCTGGCGCAGAAGTCGAGCTGGCCTAAGCCTGTCGGTGGGATTCACCCACCCTACGGGCGTTATGCTGTGTAGGGTGGGTGTGAACCCACACAGAACAATGGCTGGACGAGGTTAATGCCTTGTCCAGCCAAACCTGTCTTGAAAGGCACTTAACGCGCAAGTGTCTTTCTGGAGAGGTCCAATGGTCGGGAGGGGTGCGGTGGGACGCATTCCAGCATAGACCGGACTTAGCCGCTCTTATGGGTGTGCATCACGTCCCCGGTGATGGCGCAGTCGGCAAGAGACACGAAAGGTGACACGACATATGGCACAATCCTTCCTTGGCCAGAAGCGTCTACGTAAATACTATGGTAAAATCCGCGAAGTGCTGGATATGCCAAACCTCATCGAGGTTCAAAAATCTTCTTATGATCTGTTCCTGAATTCCGGCGATGCCGAAACCCCCACCGATGGTGATGGTATTCAGGGCGTGTTCCAGTCGGTATTTCCGATCAAGGACTTTAACGAAACTTCGATCCTCGAGTACGTAAAGTACGAACTGGAAAAGCCGAAGTATGACGTTGAGGAATGCCAGCAGCGCGACATGACTTACTCTGCGCCGCTTAAGGTAACGCTCCGTCTGATCGTGTTTGATATCGATGAAGATACAGGCGCGAAATCGGTTAAGGACATCAAAGAACAAGACGTGTTCATGGGCGATATGCCATTGATGACCCCTAACGGGACCTTCGTTGTGAACGGTACAGAACGTGTGATCGTAAGCCAGATGCACCGCTCACCGGGTGTTTTCTTTGACCACGACAAGGGTAAAACGCATTCTTCCGGTAAACTTCTGTTTGCTTGCCGCATCATTCCTTACCGTGGCTCTTGGTTGGACTTTGAGTTCGACGCAAAAGACATCGTCTTTTGCCGGATCGACCGTCGTCGTAAGCTGCCGGTTACCACGCTGCTGTATTCGCTTGGTCTCGACCAAGAAGCGATCATGGACGCGTATTACAACACCGTCACCTATAAGCTGGACGCTGGCAAAGGCTGGATCGCGCCGTTCTTCCCGGAACGTGTGCGTGGCACACGTCCAACATATGACGTTGTAGACGCAGACAGCGGCGAAATCCTGTTCGAAGCAGGCAAGAAGGTTACGCCACGCGCGGTCAAGAAATTGATCGACGAAGGTAACGTGACATCCTTGCTGGTTCCATACGACCACATCGCAGGCAAATTTGTCTCCAAGGACATCATCAACGAAGAAACCGGTGCGATCTACGTCGAAGCCGGTGATGAGATGACGCTGGAATACGACAAAGACGGCACGCTGATCGGTGGCACAGCCAAAGAACTGATTGACGCCGGTATCACCGAGATCCCACTCTTGGACATCGATAACGTCAATGTTGGTCCTTACATGCGTAACACCATGGCGGCAGATAAAAACATGAACCGCGAAACTGCGCTCATGGATATCTACCGCGTGATGCGTCCGGGTGAGCCACCCACAGTTGAAGCTGCTTCTAACCTGTTCGACACATTGTTCTTTGATGGCGAACGCTATGACCTTTCCGCGGTTGGCCGCGTGAAAATGAACATGCGTTTGGCGCTGGACAAAGAAGACACTCAGCGCACACTGGACCGCGATGATATCGTATCGTGTATCAAAGCGCTGGTTGACCTGCGCGATGGCCGCGGCGACATCGATGACATTGACCACCTCGGCAACCGTCGTGTGCGTTCCGTTGGTGAGCTGATGGAAAACCAGTACCGTGTTGGCCTGCTGCGCATGGAGCGCGCGATCAAAGAGCGTATGTCCTCTGTCGAAATCGACACTGTCATGCCTCAGGATCTGATCAACGCGAAACCAGCGGCTGCTGCGGTACGCGAATTCTTCGGCTCTTCGCAGCTGTCGCAGTTCATGGACCAAACCAACCCGCTGTCCGAAGTTACGCACAAACGTCGCCTTTCGGCGCTTGGACCAGGTGGTTTGACACGCGAACGTGCCGGTTTTGAAGTACGTGACGTTCACCCAACCCACTACGGCCGCATGTGTCCGATTGAGACACCTGAAGGTCCGAACATTGGTTTGATCAACTCGCTTGCGACCTTTGCGCGTGTGAACAAATATGGTTTCATTGAAACGCCATACCGCAAGGTAACCGACGGCGTTGTCTCTGATGACGTACAATACATGTCCGCGACCGAAGAAATGCGCCACACAGTGGCTCAGGCCAACGCGAACCTTGATGAAAACATGAAGTTCGTAAACGATCTGGTTTCGACACGTAAATCTGGTGACTATACCCTGTCGCCATCCACAAACGTGGATCTGATTGACGTTTCGCCAAAGCAGTTGGTCTCGGTTGCTGCGTCCTTGATCCCGTTCCTTGAAAATGACGATGCGAACAGGGCCTTGATGGGCTCGAACATGCAACGTCAGGCTGTTCCTCTTCTGCAGGCCGAAGCCCCACTTGTTGGGACCGGTATCGAAGAAGTTGTGGCACGCGACTCTGGGGCGGCATACATGGCGAAACGCGCAGGCGTTATTGACCAAGTAGACGCGACACGTATCGTTATCCGCGCAACAGAAGACCTAGAGCTGGGCGATGCAGGCGTAGACATCTACCGCATGCGCAAGTTCCAGCGCTCCAACCAGAACACCTGCATCAACCAGCGTCCGTTGGTGAAAGTGGGCGATAAGGTTAAAAAAGGTCAGGTGATTGCGGATGGCCCGTCCACTGACATGGGTGAACTGGCCCTTGGTAAGAACGTGGTTGTCGCGTTTATGCCTTGGAACGGCTACAACTATGAGGACTCCATCCTGATCTCCGAGCGTGTTTCACGTGATGACGTCTTTACTTCGATCCACATCGAAGAATTCGAAGTCGCCGCCCGTGATACGAAGCTTGGGCCAGAGGAAATCACACGTGATATTCCAAACGTCGGTGAAGAAGCACTGCGCAACCTTGATGAGGCGGGTATCGTCTATATTGGTGCAGATGTTGAACCTGGCGACATTCTGGTAGGTAAAATCACACCAAAAGGCGAAAGCCCGATGACGCCAGAAGAAAAGCTTCTGCGCGCTATCTTTGGTGAGAAAGCCTCTGACGTGCGCGATACATCGCTGCGTGTGAAACCTGGTGATTTCGGTACAATCGTCGAAGTTCGCGTGTTCAACCGCCACGGTGTGGAAAAAGACGAACGTGCGCTGCAGATCGAGCGTGAAGAAGTCGAACGTCTTGCGCGTGATCGTGACGATGAGCTGGCGATCCTTGATCGCAACATCTTTGCGCGTCTGCGCGACATGATCCTTGGT
>JBDVSG010000148.1:0-18314 GCA_039967155.1 Sulfitobacter sp.
ATGATAACGTCGAGGGTGACTTCCTTGCCGCGGCGCAACACGGTTACGGTTGCAGCATCGTCAGGGTTTTTCGCCGCGACAGAGCGGGTTAGATCGCGCAATGCGGTGATCTGGGTGTCGTCAAACCGCAAGATGATATCGCCTTTCTTCAGGCCCGCTTTGGCGGCGGGACTGTCCGTGCTGACGGCCTCAATCACCGCCCCTTTTGATTTTTCAAACCCTAAGACTTGTGCCACATCGTCGCTCATGGGGCGGATGTTTACGCCCAGCCAGCCACGGGTAACTGTACCGTCAGTGCCCAGTTCTGCCACAACGTCTTGCACAACATCTGACGGCACAGCAAAGCCAATCCCGACCGAGCCACCGTCAGGCGATAGGATCGCGGTGTTTACCCCAACAACATCGCCGTTGTTGTTAAAAAGCGGCCCGCCCGAATTGCCACGGTTGATCGCGGCGTCGGTTTGGATGAATTCGTCATATGGTCCTGCGTGGATGTCGCGCGATTTGGCCGAGATGATCCCGCTGGTCACGGTTGAGCTGAGACCAAACGGATTGCCCACGGCCACAACCTCATCCCCGACACGCATTTCCTCAGAGCTGCCAAAACTGACATAGGGAAATGCCGCGTCCGCTTGGATCGAGATAAGCGCGATGTCTGTCGCAGGGTCGCTGCCGATGACTTCGGCGTCGAAAATGCGGCCGTCAGATAGGGTGACTTGGACGGATTGCGCGCCGTCAACTACATGGTGGTTGGTCACGATTTGACCCGCCTCAGAGATTAGGAAACCGGACCCCAATCCGCCGCGCGGTGCATTTTTTGGGGCTTGTTGTTCAAACCGTTTGCGCAGGGCTTCGGGAAGGCTGTCTGGCAGATCGGCTGTTGCGGGGGCGGCTGCTGTGACCTCGATGTAGACCACGGCGGGGGCGACGTTTTCGACCAGATCGCCATAGCCACCTGCGGGCACGGCAAATGCCGCTGTAGGGGCTAGGAAGGGCATCATGGCCAATGCGGATGCAAGGGCGATGGGGGCGGATTTGGAGAGCAATGATGTCATGTTGATCCTCGTGCATTTGTTTGCTGTTGGACTAAACATAGGGGCATAAGGTTACGGCGCAGCCCGTCTGCGCTATACAAAACTGTAATTCTGCTAGGGGTGCGGTGCGGGCGATATCCGCATATATAGGTCTGATGAAAATACTGGTTATTGAAGATGATCCCACCACGGGCAGCTATATCGCGCGAGGCCTGCGCGAAGAGGGCCACGTTGTCGATCTGGTCGCAGACGGTCATGCGGGGCTGCTTGCCGCGACAGGGGGAGGGCACGACGTTTTGATCGTCGACCGTATGATGCCAAAACTGGATGGATTGAGCCTGGTCAAAACGCTGCGCGGCGCCGGAAATACGACGCCTGTCTTGTTCCTAACGGCGATGGGATCGGTTGAGGACCGTATCGGCGGGCTGAATGCGGGGGGCGATGATTATCTGGTGAAGCCCTTTGCCTTTGGCGAATTGTCCGCGCGGGTCGCGGCACTTGGGCGGCGCCCGCAAGCGGTTGAGCAAGAAACATCGCTGTGCGTGGGTGATCTCACGCTGGACTTGTTGACGCGCAAAGTGACACGGGCGGGAACCGACATTGACCTGCTGCCGCGTGAATTCACATTGTTGGAGTTCCTGCTGCGCCGAAAGGGCCGCGTGCAAACCCGCACAATGTTGCTGGAAGGCGTCTGGGACCTGTCGTTTGACCCGATGACAAATGTCGTTGAAACACACATCAGCCGATTGCGCGCCAAAGTGGATAAACCATTTGAGACCGAACTGATAAAAACCGTGCGCGGTGCTGGCTACCGGATCGACGGATGACGCGGTTGTGGCGCTCTATGCCGTTGCGCTTGGCGGTTTTGTTGGTGGTGTTGTTTGGCACTGTCAGCCTGCTCAGCCTTGCGGCCAGCTATGCCTTTACCCGCAGCGCGTTCGAGCAATCCATTCGGGACAATCTGGCGCAGGATTTGGCAGGGTTTCGCGCGGCCCCTTCAGCGCGAGCGGTTGCGCTGCTGGTGCAGGCCGAATCCGAAAACACCGACCCAGGCCGTTTGGTGATCAGTTATCTCAGCCCCACAGGACGCATATTCGGCAACGGGGCTTTGGCCCGTGACGGCGAAGGATTTCACATCGTGTCATTGGAGGAAGGGCGCGCGGCGTTAGATGGGGAATATCTTGCGCTCAGCGCGCGGCTGTATGGGGGGCGCCTGACGGTTGCGCGCAGTCGCGTTGAAATCGAAGCGTTGCAACCTGTTTTTCTGAACATTCTTTGGATCAGCCTGCTGCCCACAGTCTTTATTGCATTGTCAGGGGGGTTGATCCTAGCCCGCCGTTCAAAACGCCACGTGGAGGTCATTCGAGCGGCACTTGAGCGGCTAACAGGGGGTGATTTGGCGGCGCGGGTAGAGACTGGTGCGCGGTGGTCGGATGATTTGATGCGCATTGGCGGAGCAATCAACGACATGGCAGATGCGCAAGAAAGATCGGTGCTGGCCTTGCGGCAGGTTTCCTCGGACATCGCGCATGATTTGAAGACCCCTGTTCAGCGGGTGTCGTTGCAGTTGGATGCGCTGGCTGGCGTTGCGCCAGAAGGGGAAGCGGCCGAATTGGTGGCGCAAACCCGCAGTGAGGTTGATGGTATCTCAGGGGTGTTCCAATCGCTGCTACAGCTTGCCCAAGTTGAGAATGGTGCGTTGAAGTCGCAATTCGCGCCGGTCGATGTGGCGCAGCTTTGCCGCACGATGGTTGAAGTTTACGAACCAACGGCCCACGGGGCGGGGCAAAGCCTGACCTGCGATGCCCCTGAGACCTTGTTTATCTCGGGCGAAAAGAACCTGCTGGGCCAAGTGGTCGCAAACCTGCTGGAAAACGCCCTGCGCCATAGCGGAGAGGGCAGCGATATCTCCCTTGTTTTGCGCGCCGTAGGACAAGAGGTCGTGCTGTCTATCGCAGACAATGGCCCTGGTATCCCACAAGAGGAATGGGGGCGGGTCACGCAACGGCTGTACCGTTTGGACCGCAGCCGCAACACGACTGGCAACGGTCTGGGGCTCAGTCTTGTTGAGGGGGTCGCGCGGTTGCATGACGCTGTCCTCGGGTTTGAGGATGCAGATCCCGGTTTGATTGTCACCCTGCGCTTTAAGGCGTCTTGAAACCTGCCCCTTAGGCGGCCAAGTTGGCGCGCAACAGCGCAGGAGGACATGACCATGCAGGCTATGCAGCTTACTCAACTGAATACCCCTTTGGTTTTGCAGACCTTGGATATGCCCCAGCCAGCTGCAGGCGAGGTTGTGGTGCGTGTTGCAACCTGTGGGTTGAATTTTGGCGATACTTTGTTGGTAAAAGGCAGCTATCAAGAAAAGCCCGGCTTGCCCTGTACTCCGGGAATGGAATTGGCAGGCGAGGTCGTGGCGGTTGGCCCGCAAGTAACCAATCTTGCCGTGGGGCAACGCATTGCGGCGTATTGCGGTGTTGGGGGCTTGGCCGAATACGCAGCACTGGATGCGCGCCGCTGCATTCCAATTCCCGACGAGATGCCATTTGTCGATGCCGCTGCATTTCTGATCACCTATGGCACCAGCCATTTAGCGCTGGGCGCATTGGCACAGCTACGGGCGGGCGAACGGCTATTGGTGTTAGGGGCGTCGGGGGGGGTTGGGCTGACAGCGGTTGAGTTGGGCAAGCTGATGGGCGCGACTGTGATTGCTTGCGCCCGCGGGCGTGACAAGCTGGAGATCGCAGCGCGGCAAGGCGCAGACCATCTGATCGATTCCGATGCCGATGATATCCGCGATAGCGTCAAGGCGCTGGGCGGCGCGGATGTTCTGTATGACCCCATCGGTGGGGCGCAGTTCAAGGCCGCCATGCGGGCGTGCAACCAAGGGGCGCGGCTGTTGCCTTTGGGCTTTGCAAGCGGTGAGGTGCCTCAAATTCCAGCCAATATCCTGCTGGTTAAAAATATGACCGTTTTGGGGTTTTATCTAGGGGGATACGCCAAGCTGCATCCGACAGCTTTGGGTCAGAGCTTCAGCGCGTTGATGCAGTGGTATCTGGACGGAAAGCTGAAACCGCATGTCAGCAATGTCTTGCCCTTAGGCGAGGCAAATGCAGGTCTTGATCTGTTGCGAACGCGGCAAGCCACAGGAAAAGTCGTGATCGAAATACACGCGTAATCGCCCTTAATGCCGCCGTGCAACAGGGCGCGGTGTGGCGGCGCGTGTTTTGATCCGCTCGCGGAAAAATACGAATAGGCCCGAGGCAAGGATCAGGGTGATGCCTGTCCACACCTCCCACGAGGGCAGTTCGCCAAACATAACCAGCCCAAAAAGCACCGCCAAAGGCAGGCCGATATACTCAAACGGAGCAACAGTCGCTGCATCGGCGAGCCGGTACGCTTGGCTAAGGCTGTACCCGATCAGCGCGCCATTCACCCCCATAGCAAAAAGCACCCATTGATCGCGCGGCGCAGGCCAGACCCATGCCCGCAGCAAAAATTCCAGCGACGGGTTGGAGGTCAGCGTGGCAAATCGCCCATCCCCCGCGACGAGAAAGAAGCAGATGGAAACAAGCAGAAAGGTTGCTTGGATGTAGATGGCCAAAGTGGAGGCGGGGGCCTTTACACCCAGTTTGCGGGTCATCAGCTGGTTAAGCGCATAGGTCAGAGCCGCCAAAACAGGGAGCAGCAGAATAATGCGCGATACAGGCAGGGCGTCTGATGGCTCCCATGGGCGCTGCATGATGACCACCCCGATGAAACCAACCAAAACGGCGCCCAGCCGCATCGGGCCGACCTTTTCGCCCAAAATCGGGATGGACAGCAAGGTGATGAACAGGGGCGCCACAAAGAACAGCGCCGTCGCATCGGCCAACGGCATCACAGCAAGTGCCAGAAAATACGACATGTTTGCCGTCACAACCAGAAGGCCACGGAAGGTATGCAGCAAAGGCTGCTCTGTGCGCAAGGCAGGCAGGCCGCCCTCAAAATGCAAGAAAATAAAGCTGACCAACAAACCCACAAAGGACCGACAGAACACGATTTGGTGCAGCGGATACCCGCTGGAGAGTTGCTTGATCAAAGCGTCGTTAAGGGAAATGCACAAAACCCCAAACACCACAAAGGCGATTGCAGGCCCCGCACGGTTTGTGGGCGAATTCATGGGCCCACCCTTATCAATCGTATTGCGGCTGTCCAGAAAAATCCATAGCGTCTGGCGAAATTGACGAGGAGAGCTTCCATGCAAATGTCAGATACCCGCCAAATGGCCGCCACGCCTGCACAGGTTTATGCAGCGTTGCTGGACCCCATGGTGCTGAAGGCCTGTGTCCCTGGTGCGACTGAAGTCGAGGGATCAGCCGAGGAAGGTTTCATAGCCACGGTGGTGCAAAAAGTAGGCCCTGTGAAGGCTACGTTCAAAGGTGAGGTAACGCTCAGCGATTTGGTGCCAGATGTTTCG
Organism: Sulfitobacter sp.; assembly: GCA_039967155.1. GTDB lineage: Bacteria > Pseudomonadota > Alphaproteobacteria > Rhodobacterales > Rhodobacteraceae > Sulfitobacter. Next base: position 5,494 of record JBDVSG010000148.1, read on the forward strand.
TTGAAAATCGAAGGTGCGGGAAAAGGGGGCGCTGCCGGTTTTGCAAAAGGTGGCGCAGATGTGCGGTTGCAGGCTGTTGATGGCGGCTGCGCGCTTAGCTTTGATGTAGAGGCAAAAGTAGGCGGCAAGCTGGCCCAATTGGGCAGTCGTATCATTGACGGTTTTGCCAAAAAAATGGCTGATCAGTTTTTTACCAATCTGCAAGAGACGCTGGAAGGGCCCCGTGAAACCGCGGAGGCGGAGCCCGCGAAAAAAGGATGGTTTGGGCGCGACAAAACTTAACCCTCTGACCTGTTTGTCTTTGCAGGATGTCTAACCCAACCGTGGAGAATGCCGTGCCATCTATTGTCGAAATCAACGGGCTTCGAAAAGCCTATGCAGGCGGTTTTGAAGCGTTGAAAAACGTTGATCTTGCGATTGACGAAGGTGAGATTTTGGCCCTGCTGGGGCCGAATGGGGCAGGGAAAACAACGCTCATCTCAACGGTTTGTGGTATTGTGTTGGCCACGGATGGAACGGTCAGGGTTGCAGGCCATGACACTGTCACAGATTTTCGCGCTGCGCGGTCTTTGATCGGGCTTGTGCCACAAGACATCAATTTGGAACCGTTCGAGAGGGTCCAGAACACTGTCAAATTTTCGCGCGGCCTGTTTGGAAAGCCTGCGAACCCTGCGCTGATTGAAAAAATACTGCGCCAATTGTCGCTTTGGGACAAACGCGATGCGCAAATTCGCGAATTGTCGGGCGGCATGAAACGCCGCGTGTTGATTGCAAAAGCACTCAGTCATGAGCCACGTGTGTTGTTTCTGGATGAACCGACAGCAGGCGTAGACGTGGAGCTGCGGCGCGATATGTGGGAGATCGTCGCCGATCTGAAACGCGACGGCGTGACGATCATCCTGACCACCCATTATATCGAAGAGGCAGAAGCCATCGCCGACCGTATCGGTATCATTGCAGATGGTGAGATTTTACTGGTTGAGGAAAAAGCCAAGTTGATGGCGCGGATGGGTAAGAAGGAACTTGAGGTTCAACTGTCTGATCCGCTGACCGAAATTCCAGCGGCTCTGGCCAGTGATGCATTGCGCCTTTCAGATGACGGCAACAGCCTGATCTATACTTATGACGCCAAAGGCGAGCGCACAGGCATAACCAAACTGCTGTCTGAAGTGGCCGCCGCCGGTTTGGTCTTGCGTGATGTGGTCACACGGCAATCCAGCCTTGAAGACATCTTTGTTGGTTTGGTGAAAGAGGGGGGCGCATCATGAATTGGATCGCCATACAATCCATTTATGTATTTGAGATGAATAGGTTCTTTAGAACCCTCGCGCAAAGTTTCATCTCGCCCGTGCTGTCGACCTCCCTGTATTTTGTGGTCTTCGGTGCCGCCATCGGCAGCCGTATTCAAGAGGTCGAAGGCGTCAGCTATGCTGCGTTTATCGTTCCAGGATTGATCATGCTCAGCGTGATCACCCAAGCCATATCAAATGCCAGCTTCGGCATCTTTTTCCCCAAATTTGCGGGTACGATCTTTGAATTGCTCTCGGCGCCTGTAAATTTTCTAGAGATTGTCATGGGCTATGTGGGGGCCGCGGCCACCAAGGCGCTGTTCGTTGGGGTTATCATCCTAGGGACTGCATTTTTGTTTGTTGACCTCGAGATCCAGCATCCCTTTGCCATGATTGGATTTCTTGTGCTGACGGGCATTTGCTTTTCTTTGATGGGGTTCATTATTGGCATCTGGGCAGGTAATTTTGAACAGCTACAGTTGGTGCCTCTATTGATCGTCACGCCTTTGGTGTTTTTGGGGGGGACGTTCTATTCTATCTCGATGCTGCCGCCTGTGTGGCAATTTATCTCGCGGTTTAATCCGGTTGTTTATTTGATTTCAGGGTTTCGGTGGTCCTTTTTCGGAGCTGCGGATGTGTCGATTTGGGTCAGTCTGCTCGCGATTTCAGGGTTCACAGCGATTTGTGTGTCGGTAATTTGGTGGATTTTCAAAACAGGTTGGCGCATCAGCCAATAATATCGCGGGCCGCCTTGTTGCGGGGCGCGCAGGTCTCTACATGTCAGTTATGAAAAAATGGCTTCCGTTTGTAAAAAGTGACCCGACTGTGGCTGTGATCCGCCTGTCGGGGATGATCAGCACCTCTGGCAGGGGCGCGTTGAACGATGCCAGCCTTGGCCCCGTGATCGAAAGGGCGTTTTCCAAAGGGAACCCCGCCGCCGTCGCACTAGAGGTGAATTCACCAGGGGGGAGCCCTGTGCAATCTTCGCTGATTGGCGCGCGTATTCGCCGGTTGGCAGAGGAAAAAAACATCCCCGTGATCGCGTTTGTCGAAGATGTCGCCGCATCGGGTGGATATTGGCTGGCTGCCGCTGCAGATGAGATTTACGCAGATACGTCTTCGGTTGTGGGCTCTATTGGCGTGATTTCTGCGGGTTTTGGTCTGCATGAGCTCATGGCCAAAAACGGGGTTGAGCGGCGCGTCTACACTGCTGGCACCTCCAAATCCATGCTGGACCCGTTTCGCCCAGAAAACCCCGAAGATGTCGCGCGGCTGAAAGAGCTGCTGGAAGACATCCACGCCAACTTCAAAGAGCATGTGACCGCGCGCCGCGCCGATAAGCTGAGCGAAGACCGCGATCTGTTCACTGGTGAGATTTGGTTGGCGCGCAAGGCAATTGAAATCGGGCTGATCGACGGTATCGATCACATTAAACCCCATCTAATGGCGCGGTTTGGCAAGAAGGTCAAAATGCGCCGCTATGGGGTGAAAAAGGGCATGCTAAATCGTTTTGGGGCACAGATCGCCCATGATGCTTTGCACGGTGTGGAAGAGCGTGCGCAATTCGCGCGTTTCGGGCTATAGCATGATCCTGAAAATTGTTACGTTGTTTCTGGTGTTCATCGGTGTTTTAGGCTGGTTTGGTAAGATGCATTGGATTGGTGGCAAACGCCTGTCTCAGCAAAAGTGTAATTCATGCGGTCGTTACCGCATCGGCAAAGGGCCCTGTGCCTGTGGAAGGAAACGGGGATGATGACAGCGTGGCTATTGTCTGGCTTGGGGTTGGTTATTTTGCTGCTGGCTGGCGATGCTTTGGTGAAAGGCGCCGTGAACCTTAGCCTGCGGTTGGGCATTCCTGCCTTGATCGTGAGCCTGACGATTGTTGCCTTTGGCACCTCCGCGCCCGAGCTGCTGATCTCGATCAAGGCGGTGTTGGATGATGTGTCCGGAATCGCGATGGGGAACGTTGTTGGATCCAACACGGCCAATGTTTTGCTGGTGCTTGGGGTGCCTGCGTTGCTGGCCACGATGCACACCTCGGAATGCACAACGCGCAAATCATTCAATCATATGATTGGTGCAACGGTTTTGTTCATTTTGTTGGCTTTCCGCGGTGTATTTGACTGGGTTGCGTCAATAGCGCTGTTGGCAGCCCTCGCAGCGATGCTGCTGGACGCAATGCGTGACGCAAATGCCCACCGCAAAGCCGACGTACCTTGCACGATCCCAGAGGAAGATCTGGAAGGCGCGGATCCCGATATGCCGCGTTGGCGCATTGGGCTGTTTTTGATCTTGGGGATTGTGGGCTTGCCTACGGGGGCATCTTTGTTGGTGGATAATGCCACGATCATCGCCAAGGAATTTGGCGTGAGCGATACAGTTATTGGTCTGACGCTGGTCGCCATCGGGACCTCTTTGCCCGAATTGGCAACGACCGTTGTTGCAGCACTGCGCCGTCAGGCTGATGTGGCTTTGGGCAATGTGATCGGCTCGAACATGTTTAACCTCTTGGCGATTATTGGCGTTGCTGGGCTTGTCGGTCCGATCCATGTGGATCCGAAATTCTTGCAATTTGACCTTTGGGTTATGTTGGGGGCTTCACTGTTGTTGATTCCGTTTGTCTATCTGGGGCAGAATATCACACGGGTGTGGGGCATTGCATTGGTTGCGCTCTATGCGCTCTATTTGATTGTGGTTCTGGCCGGCTAACAAACTGGCAGGCCACCAAATTGGCACGCCACCAAACTGGCCGGCTAACAAAGGGTATCTCGATGGGAAGAGCATTGGTGACCGGCGCGGGCAAACGATTGGGCCGCGCCATGGCTTTGTATTTGGCGGACCGCGGGTATGACGTGGTTGTGCATTACGCCAGCTCGGAACATGCTGCTGCAGAGGTCGTGCATGAGATCGAGAAAAAGGGCAGGCGGGCGGTTGCTCTGCAGGCGGATCTGTTGGATTTGGACGCGATGGAGCAATTGTTCCCTGCTGCAATTGAGGCACTGGGCGGGCCAATAACCTGTCTGGTCAATAACGCGTCAGTTTTTGAATACGACACATTGCAGAGCGCGACACGCGACAGTTGGGACCGTCACGTCAATTCCAACCTGCGCGCGCCATTTGTCTTGACCCAAGCGATGGCAGCGCAGGGCCTGACCGCCGAAGTCGATGCCGCAGGAGAGCCGGTCGCCACAGGTTTGGTCGTCAATATGCTGGACCAGAGGGTGCGTAACCTGACGCCGGAATTCATGACGTATACTTTGGCCAAATTGGGGTTGTGGACGTTGACCCAAACCACAGCCCAAGCATTGGCCCCTAACATTCGCGTGAATGCGATCGGTCCAGGCCCGACGTTAAAGGGCAGCCGCCAGTCTCAATCGCATTTTGACGGGCAGCGCGCCTCGGTTCTATTGGAACGCGGCGCTAATGTTGAGGATATCACAGCTGCCTTGGGATATTTCTTGGATGCCAAAGCTGTCACGGGGCAGTTGATCTGTGTGGATGGTGCTCAGCATTTGGGATGGAAAACCCCTGACGTTATGGGGATTGAATAGGGGCATTCGCGTGAGGCGTGTGTTCAGCAGGCCGAAATACACACATGCGCCAACACTTTTGCCACGCAATTAACTGTTTTACATGGGTGAAATTTTTAAATCTATATAAAACAGTAACTTAAGTTTTTGCGCAATTAATAATCACATTAACGAAGTTACTAGAATGTAACAAAAAATTCACTCTACCCCAAACTTATGGACAGAGTTATCCACAGGAACGGTGGACATGTTTTAGGTTGCTGCCAATGCTAAACCATGAAGAGAAAAAGAGAATCGATTAGCCATGTCCGAAACCGAAAAAGCGGCGCCAACGGGCCATGATGTTATCCAAGGGTATCTAAAGACCTTGGACAGCTCGCCAGGTGTTTACAGGATGCTCGATAGCGAAAGTCGTGTGCTTTATGTCGGTAAAGCGCGGAATTTACGCGCACGGGTCAGTAGCTATGCGCGGCCATCGGGGCACAGCCCGCGCATTGGGCGGATGATCAATAACACCACCTCTATGATGTTTCTGACGACCAAGACAGAAACGGAGGCCCTGCTGCTAGAGCAAAACCTGATCAAGCAGCTGAAGCCGAAATTCAACGTGTTGCTGCGTGACGATAAGAGCTTTCCAAACATTCTTGTCACCAAGGAACACGAGTATCCGCAGATCAAAAAACACCGCGGTGCAAAGAAAGAAAAAGGGGCGTATTACGGCCCCTTTGCAAGCGCGGGCGCAGTGAACCGGACATTGAACCAACTGCAAAGGGTGTTCTTGTTGCGGGACTGCTCTAACAGTCAATTCGAAACGCGCACGCGGCCTTGTCTGCAATACCAGATCAAACGGTGTTCGGCCCCTTGTGTGGGAAAGATCAGCGCGGAGGAGTACCAACAAACGGTCCTCGACGCCCAGAAATTTTTATCGGGCAAAAGCAAGGGCATTCAGACCCGCTTGGCAGACCAAATGATGCAAGCGTCAGACGAGATGGAATTTGAACGCGCTGCGGCTTTGCGGGACCGGATCAAGGCCTTGACCCAAGTGCAGACCGCACAGGGGATCAACCCCAAAGGGGTCAGTGAGGCGGACATCATCGCATTGCATATGTCGGATGGGGAGGCCTGTGTTCAGGTGTTTTTCATCCGCTCTGGCCAAAATTGGGGCAACCACGACTACTATCCCAGAGTAGGCGACGACGTGGATGCGCCCGAAGTGCTGGAGGCGTTCATCGGTCAGTTTTACGATCAACGCGATCCGCCCCCTCAGTTGATCTTGAGCCATGACATTGAAAACCCTGATTTGATGGCTGATGCCCTCGCGTCCAAGATCGACCGCAAGGTCGAGCTATTGGTCCCGCAACGTGGTGAAAAGGCAGAGCTGGTGGATGGCGCGATGCGCAACGCCCGTGAAAGTCTGGCCCGTAAAATGGCCGAGAGCGCAACCCAAACCAAATTGCTGAAGGGGCTTGCCGACGCGTTTGAACTGCCAAAACCTCCTGAGCGGATTGAGATTTACGATAACTCCCACATTCAGGGGGCTTTTGCCGTGGGGGCTATGGTGGTCGCGGGACAAGAGGGGATGATCAAAAACCAATATCGCAAATTCAACATCCGCGGTGATGAACTGACCCCAGGGGATGATTTCGGAATGATGAAAGAAGTGCTGACGCGGCGCTTCAAACGACTGATCAAAGAAGATCCCGATCGCAAGGAGGGCCATTGGCCAGATCTGCTGTTGATTGATGGTGGGGCAGGGCAAGTGAGCGCGGTGCGCGAAATCATGCGCGATTATGGTGTTGAAGATATCCCAATGGTCGGGGTGGCCAAAGGTGTGGACCGTGACGCAGGCAAAGAAGAATTCCACCGCACGGGCAAACCCGTCATGGCGCTGCGGCACAATGATCCGGTGTTGTACTTCGTTCAACGCATGCGTGATGAGGCCCACCGCTTTGCGATTGGCACCCATCGCGCAAAACGCGCGAAATCTGTCGGAGCTACGCCCCTAGACGATGTGCCTGGTGTTGGCGCGGCACGCAAACGGGCTTTGCTGGCGCATTTCGGATCTGCCAAGGCTGTTGCGCGGGCGAACCTGCATGATTTAAAAGCCGTCGAAGGCGTTTCGGGGGCATTGGCGGATACAATCTACGCCTATTTCCACGAAAAGGGATAATATTGGCACCACCAGTGCGTGTGGTGGGTGCGGGATTGAGTTTAAAGGCAAAATAAAGAAGCGGGAGAGGACCGGTGCCCTGCCTGTTCTTGCTTTTCCAGCGCGCGCGCGCGGTGTAGTGTTTGGGAATGAAATGGAATGTACCCAATATCCTAACCATCATGCGCTTGCTGGCGGCACCTGCTTTGGCTGTCATGTTTTTGTATTTCACACGGCCTTATGCGGATTGGTTTGCGCTGATTTTATTTGTCACGGCTGCTGCAACCGATTGGATTGACGGGTATCTGGCCCGTGCATGGAAGCAGGAAACCAAGCTGGGGGCGATGTTAGACCCTATCGCGGATAAGGCGATGGTCGTGATTGCATTGATGGTTATCATCGGTTTTTCAAGTTGGTCTGGGTGGTTGGTCCTACCGGCGACAGTGATCTTGTTCCGAGAGGTATTTGTATCAGGTTTGCGTGAATATCTGGGCGATACCGCCGGCACCCTAAAGGTGACGCGTTTGGCAAAGTGGAAGACCGCCCTTCAGATGACAGCGATTGCCGTTCTGTTCAGCCAAGGTGTGTTTGAACATTATTTGGGAATGAGCATTTATGGCATGGATGACGCGGTCGTTGGTGCGATTTTGGACGGGACGCAAGAGGATGTTTTAGGCTTGGTTTGGAAAGCTCATGCGATGGAATGGTCTGGTTTAATCGGTCACTGGCTGTTGTGGTTGGCGGCAGGGCTTACGGCAATAACAGGAGCGGATTACCTGCGTAAGGCGATGCCGCATTTGAAGGAGGGGCCATAATGCAAGTTCTTTATTTTGCGTGGGTTCGTGAACGCATTGGGTTGCCGAGAGAGGTTGTGCAATCAGATGCATCCACAGTGAATGAGTTGGTTGCGGAGCTATCTGCGCGCGAAGAAAGATACGCGATGGCGTTTGAGGATATCAGTGCGTTACGCGTTGCGTTGGATCAAGAGTTGTCGGATTTTGACTCGTCCTTGGAAGGCGTGCGCGAGGTGGCGTTTTTCCCACCAATGACAGGCGGTTGATATGCGGATTTCAGTTCAGCAAGCGCCGTTTGATTTGGGGGAAGAGAGCCAGAATTTTGCCTCTGGGCATAAGAATATGGGCGCGATTGTGACCTTTACAGGAATCGTGCGGGATCTACCGGATGATCCGATGGACGCCATGGAGATAGAGCACTACCCGGGCATGACGGAAAAGGCGATCCGCGCCATGGCGCAAGATGCCAAAGAACGTTTTTCGTTGGGGGATGTTTTGGTGATCCACCGCCACGGTCGGTTGCATCCGGGTGAGATGATTATGATGGTTGGCACAGCGGCGCGGCACCGGAAAGATGCATTGGAAGCGGCGACGTTTTTGATGGATTATCTGAAGTCGCGCGCCCCGTTTTGGAAACGAGAGATTTCTGGTACTGGGGCGGCTTGGGTTGCTGCTACGGATGAGGATGAGGCCGCATTGACCCGCTGGTGAAGGGGGATGCGGCGGCCCATTTGATCCACGTCAAAGAGGGCAGAGCCCCTGAATGATACGCTGAATGTGACATCATTCAGGAGGTTAAGAACATGTTTTCATCTATTGTGGTTGGAATCGACGGATCGGATGCGTCAGGGCGTGCCTTGGTATTGGCGTGCAAAATCGCCAAAGCATTTGACGCGCAATTGCAGATTTCTCATACGCCTCGCGAGGAAACAGTGGCCTACGCGGCCGAGGCGATCTCGGGCTTCTACATTGGCGCGAACCTTGCTCAGCAGGAGATTTTGGAGGAGGCGGCAGCGCAAGTTGGCGCGCAAGCCTGCGGCGTGGCTGAACGTGAGGGAATTGAGATCGAAGAGGTCCAAATCGGCCATGGCGATCCCGCGACAGAGCTATTGGCGCTGGCAGAGCGCGCGCAAGCCGATTTGATCGTGACGGGGCGGCGCGGGCTCGGAAATTTGGGCGCTTTGGTTTTGGGCAGTACATCGCATCAGATCAGTAAACATGCAAAATGTGCATGTCTGACAGTACCTTAAAAGGCGTGAGCCTTAAGCGGCTGATGCCTTGCAGGTCGCGGACCCAAAAAGGCTTCAGTTTCACCCGCCTGCGCGTTGGCTTTCGATATAGGCCCGCATTTCTTCGGCTTCATGACGGGCATCACGTAGCCCGTCCATAGCTGCGCGCAGCTCGGCTTCGGTCTGGGACAGCTGGTTTGTCAGCTCTGCTTCGCGTTGTTGCAGATAGGTGATGGCTTGATCGCGGGTTTCTTCCGCTTCGTGCAGTTCTTGGCTCATCCGGTCCAGCTGGGCAACATCATCGGCTGCGACCCGCGTAAATCGGTGGAGCAGCCAGTTGGCAAACCAGCCCATACAAAACGCCACAAACAGAATGATCGCGGTCGCAAGGACAAATTCAAATCGGCTCATTCTGTGGCACTTTCTTGGGTCGTCTCATCAGAGGGTGTATCGCTGTTTTGCGAGGCGTTTTCTAGCGTTGTTTCGTCAGGTGACGCAACAGTATCGGGGCGAACAAGGCGGAATTCGATGCGGCGGTTCGCTTCGCGGCCTGCTTCGGTGTCATTGTCGGCGACTGGGCTTTTTTCGCCAAAGCCTACAGCCTTGAACGATCCGGTAACAACGCGGCGTGCGCGTAATTCGTTAAGGACCGATTCTGCGCGGCTTTGGCTGAGGGCAAGGTTCATTTCCTCGCGGCCTTGGCTGTCGGTGTAACCTTGGATCTCTAGGTTCAGATCGCCGCAGCGTTTGAGCACGGCTGCGATGTCATCCATCGTCCCCAAAGCGGATGCGTCAATTGTGGCCGAGCCGGGTTCAAAGTTGATTTTACCTGCGGCGATAATCGCGCCAATCTCGGCCTCGCATTCATCTGGGGTTGGCAGGCCCAAAACGGGATCCAGTTTTTTCTGATAGGTCACGTTTACATCAAAAGCGGCACCATCCCCCAGCTTCCCAGCCAACAGTGCCGATAGTGTTGTGGAGGCATCCGGATTGCCGGTGTCGCCCGTCAAAGTGAGTTCTTCTGGCGTGACAACAACCGATCCATGGCTTAGCTCTCCCAAGCCCTCAAGCCCTGCTAAAACCCGTGCGGCCCAATCTGCGGGCAGGTCGTCAACAACGCGGGTGGCTGTATAGACATTGTCAGATCCAAACCGTGCTTTTGCAAAGCTGCTGGTCAATTCGCGCAGCGCATCGTCGTTCACACGGCCGCGCAATTGGACCTGTCCTTCGGGGCTCAGTGTCGCTGTGAATTCTGGTGGGCCTTCATTGGGGTCTTGCGTTTGGGGTAGTTTCGCCTGCAGGGCAAAGACATCGGGGAGCGTGTTTTCCAGCTCTCCAATCACGGTGTCGAACGTGGACTGCTGAACGCCTGCTTCTGCAAGCACCGAAATATCGGCATCCGCAATGGTGACAGACCCACCACCAAGCTGCGTCAGCGCATGGATCGATGCCGTCACGGCGTCCGCCCATTTAGGGGTGGGGGACCCCAGACCGACTGTGCATTTTGGATTGGTCGCACCGGCTGCCTTTGCTGCGCCAATAATACGCTCCGCCGCCAGATCGCTGTCTGCGGAGCAGGCGTCAAAGCTGATGTCGTCCTGAGTGATCTGGAAGCGGGTTGTGAAAGGAGTGATCACAGGGCGCGGGGCAGAGACGTCCAAGCGCAGCGTGATTTTTTCGGGGGCCATGCGGTTCAGGTTTTTTTCAAGCCGCGCTTTGTCGGCCGCGCTATCGGTAATGGCGGTGATTGCCACGCGGTCCGCTTGAACCGAAACTTTCGCGCGCGGCAGGCTGCTCATCGCGGAGAGGGCGAATTCCATCGCGCGGTCCCAGCCATCGGGGGCAGGATAGTCGGCGGCCTCCAGTAAATCGGTGACGCCGTTGGAGCCTGCGATGCTGTTGAACCTTGCGATCACGTAGTCCCGATCGGTGCTGGACGGGATCAAACCAATGACCGACAGTCCGCTATCATTGCGCAATATCTCAGCCGAGAATGTCGGCGGAGCGAGCGCCTCCAGTGCGGCAACGTTCATGTCGTCAATCACCCGTGCCGCATCCACAACAGATCCAGCGGTCGTGAGGGCCGAGAACCGGACCGCCTCGGTTGGTGCCACCCCAGACAGCGACACCTGAAGGCCGTTCGCCTCGACTTCTGCCCATGTCATGCCTTTGGCATCCAGCGCATCACGTACGCCGATCTCTGACGAATCCTCGATCAAGCTGACTGAGAAATTTGCGGCGACCAATGACACAACTGCAGCTGCAGCAAAGGTGAGGAAAATAGTAAGCAGGGAAGAGAGGCGCATGGGCTCTTTCGAAACAGTTCAAATTCTAAGCACTGGTGTACGATGCCGCGCCCTGTGGCGCAATCACAGGAGTAGCGCTACAGCGAAAAAGAGCAGCGGGATCACGCCTGTATCTCGGTTTACCCGAAACAATTGCAGCATTTTCCCGCTATCGTTGATATCCAGGCCGCGAAGTTGCCACGCCATATGCCATCCCATCGCCCAAGGCCCAGCAAGTGCGACGACCAGTGCCATTACGGAGGGGTTCGGTAAGACAGCAAACACAACGGCAATGCCCATCAATCCGACTGTGGCCATCAGAAAACGGCGAAGCCATTGCCCTGAATTTTCACCAAACAGCCGCGCGGTGGATTTTACACCGATCAGCGCATCGTCTTCGGTGTCTTGATGCGCATAAATTGTGTCATAAAATAAGGTCCACGCAATGCCGGCGAGGTATAATACAACCGCTGGCGCGTCCAAACGCCCCGTGTGGGCTGTCCATGCCAGCAGCGCGCCCCAGTTGAAGGCAAGCCCCAGAAACATTTGTGGCCACCACGTAAACCGCTTGGCAAAGGGGTAAATGGCAACGGGCAGCAAGGCCAACACACCCAACCTGATGGCAGCAGTGTTAAAAGTGAGCAAAATCGCAAAAGACACCAGAGCTTGGGCTGCCATCCAGACCATTGCGCCCTTTACGCTGGCTTGCCCTGATGGAATGGGCCGTGACCGCGTGCGGGCAACTTGCGCATCGATGTGGCGGTCGGTGATGTCATTCCACGTGCAACCTGCGCCCCGCATTAAAAAGGCGCCGATTGCACAGGCGACAAAAATCCACAGATCCATCCAGCGCATCTGCCCGTCAAACAACATCGCAAGAGTAAGCCCCCACCAACACGGCAACAACAAAAGCCACGTGCCAATAGGCCTATCCGCACGGCTGAGGCGCAGGTAGGGCCGTGTAACGGGCGGCGCAAAGCGGTCCACCCAATTGCGCGCATAGGCATCCGCGACGGATCCATTTTCTAGGGGCTCTGGTGATGGGGCGTTGTCTTGCATATATCCATTCCTATGGACGCGAAAATTAGACTTTATGTAGAGCACCCATTGGGTGCAGAGCAATCGGTTCCTTTGGATCGGGGGCAGGCGCATTACCTTTTCGGGGTGATGCGGCAGACTGTGGGCGCGCAAGTGCTGCTGTTTAACGGGCAAAGTGGCGAATGGCGCGCCACGGTGGCTGAGGCAGGCAAGCGTGGCGGCACGTTGATTTGTGAGGAAGAGACCAAGCCGCTGCAGATGCCTCCCGACCTGTGGCTGTGCTTTGCGCCGATTAAAAAAGCGCGCACAGATTTTATCGTGGAAAAAGCAGCCGAAATGGGGGCCGCGCGAATCGTGCCTCTTCAGACAGAGTTCACCAATTCAGGTCGCATTCAGCGCGATCGCCTTCAGGCCCATGCGGTCGAAGCGGCAGAACAATGCGGTGGCACCTATGTTCCGCAAGTAGCCGAGATGGCCCGATTTGATCGTGTGATGTCTGAGTGGGAT
>JBDVSG010000149.1:0-3950 GCA_039967155.1 Sulfitobacter sp.
CGGAAGAGATTACAAAGGAATGGGCAATGGCTGGCGCGGTGAAGAGGAAGTCGGCGCGCGCAAAATGCACGCGTTCTTTGAGCTCCACATTGAGCAGGGCCCGATTTTGGAAGCTGAGGGCAAGGACATCGGCGTGGTGACCCATGGGCAGGGGCTGTCGTGGACCCAAGTGACTGTGACTGGCAAAGATGCGCATACGGGGTCGACTCCAATGCCGATGCGCAAGAATGCGGGGCTGGCTATGGCGCGCATTTTGGAAGCCGTGGAAGAGATCGCATGGGGGCACGCGCCGCATGCTGTCGGAGCGGCGGGGCATATCGACGTCTACCCGAATTCACGTAATGTGATTCCGGGGCAGGTAATCTTTACCGTCGATTTTCGGTCTCCTGATCTGACAGTAATTCAGGACATGGAGGCGCAGCTAAAACTGCGCGCACAGACAATCGTCGACGATATGGGGATGACTGTAGCGTTTGAAAAAGTTGGTGGTTTTGATCCCGTGGCGTTTGATGAAGGCTGTGTCACAGCAGTGCGAAATGCTGCCGAAAGGCTGGGGTATTCCCACATGAATTTGATTTCTGGTGCCGGACATGACGCGTGTTGGATTAACAAAGTCGCTCCGACAGCGATGGTGATGTGCCCTTGTGTGGATGGCTTGAGCCATAATGAGGCGGAAGAGATTACAAAGGAATGGGCAATGGCTGGCGCGGATGTGCTGTTGCATGCGGTTGTCGAGACAGCGGAAATTGTTGGGTAGGGTGTGAATTTATCTGGTGGCGGACTGGGGCCAGCCCCAGACCCCGGAGTATTTATGGCCAAGAAAGATAGGCGGGAGATGAGATATGACTAAGGTTATCAAGGGTGGCACGATTGTTACGGCAGATCGTACGTGGAAAGCGGATGTTCTGATCGAAGGGGAGATCATCAAGCAGATTGGTGAGGATCTGAAGGGAGACGCGTACATTGATGCCGAGGGCGCCTATGTGATTCCGGGCGGTATTGACCCGCACACCCATTTGGAAATGCCATTCATGGGGACGACTGCGGCAGAGACCTTTGAGAGTGGTACTTGGGCGGCGGCCTGTGGTGGGACAACAATGATCGTTGATTTTTGTTTGCCGGGGGAAGATGGCTCGATCAAGAATGCGATCAATGAGTGGCACCGCAAAAGTGCGCCGCAGATTTGTTCGGATGTGGGATACCACATGGCGATCACGGGGTGGAACGAGAACGTATTTGACGAAATGAAAGATGCGGTCGACATGGGGGTGAATTCGTTCAAGCACTTCATGGCTTACAAGGGCGCGTTGATGATTGAGGACGATGAGATGTTCGCCTCGTTCAAGCGTTGTGCCGAGTTGGGTGCTTTGCCGATGGTGCATGCTGAGAACGGTAACTTGGTGGCGGAGCTTCAGCAAAAGTATTTTGATCAGGGGATTACGGGGCCTGAGGGGCATGCGTTTTCGCGCCCACCTGAATTGGAAGGTGAGGCGGCAAACCGTGCGATCACGATTGCCGACACGGCGGGCGTGCCGCTGTATATTGTGCATGTATCATGTGAGCAGACCCATGAGGCCATCCGCCGTGCGCGTCAAAAGGGCATGCGGGTCTATGGGGAACCTTTGATCCAATTTTTGACTTTGGACGAGTCTGAGTATTTCGACAAGGATTGGGATCATGCTGCACGGCGGGTTATGTCGCCTCCGTTCCGCAGCAAGGACCATCAGGACAGCTTGTGGGCTGGTTTGCAAGCGGGATCGTTGCAGGTTGTGGCGACTGATCATGCAGCGTTCAGCACGGCACAAAAACGTGCGGGTAAGGATGATTTCCGGATCATTCCCAACGGATCTAACGGGTTAGAAGAGCGTCTGGCGGTTCTTTGGACCGAAGGTGTTGAGACGGGACGTTTGACGATGAACGAGTTCGTTGCCGCGACCTCAACCAATGCGGCGAAAATCTTGAATATTTATCCGCGTAAAGGGGCGATTGTGGAAGGTGCTGATGCGGATATTGTGGTTTGGGATCCTAAAATCACCAAGACGATTTCGCCTGCCAACCATCATTCGGTTCTGGATTATAACGTGTTTGAGGGTTTTGAGGTGCGCGCGCAAAGCCGCTATACGCTGAGCCGAGGTGAAGTGATTTGGGCTTGGGGGCAGAACAGTCAGCCGAACCCTGGCCGTGGCCGTTTCGTGCCGCGCCCTGCCTTTGCATCCGCGAACATCGCGCTGAGCAAGTGGAAAGAGCTGAACGCGCCGAAAATGATCAAGCGAGATCCGTTGAATATTCCAGCAGGAATATAAGTAATTTTGTGCTGACAGGAATAAATTTGTGAGTGAGCTACAAAACGTAATTTCGGCGCGCGGGCTGGACCTGACGTTTCAAACCAATGACGGCCCCGTTCATGCGTTGAAAGGCGTTGATTTGGACATCAAGCAAGGTGACTTTGTCAGCTTCATTGGGCCATCGGGATGTGGGAAGACGACTTTTCTGCGGGTTATGGCGGATTTGGAGCAACCAACAGGGGGGGAGATCACCGTGAATGGGGTCTCGCCGCGTGAGGCGCGTGAGGCGCGCGCGTATGGGTATGTTTTTCAAGCGGCGGGGCTTTATCCTTGGCGGACGATTGGGGGGAACATTCGCCTGCCGCTGGAGATCATGGGCGTCCCAAAATCTGAGCATGCAGAACGTGTCGCACGGGTGTTGGATCTGGTTGAGCTGAGCGGGTTTGAGAAGAAATTCCCTTGGCAGTTGTCGGGAGGAATGCAGCAGCGGGCCAGCATCGCGCGCGCGTTGAGCTTCAATGCGGACCTTTTGTTAATGGATGAGCCGTTCGGCGCTCTAGACGAAATTGTACGCGATCATTTGAACGAGCAGTTGTTGCATCTTTGGGAGCGGACGCAAAAGACAATTGCCTTTGTCACGCACTCTATCCCCGAGGCTGTGTATTTAAGCACGAAGATTGTTGTGATGAGCCCTCGCCCTGGTCGGATAACCGATGTGATCGAGAGCAGTTTGCCAAAGGAGCGATCACTGGAAATTCGGGATACACCAGAGTTTTTGGCAATAGCGCACCGTGTGCGGGAAGGTTTGCGGGCGGGGCATGCAGATGAGTAATGCTGTGTCCGAGGTACGGCGCGCGCGTTCCGCGACGCCCCGCCCTCCATCCCATAAAGTGATTTTCGGGGTGACGGCGTGAAGTCGGTGATACCTGTTCTAACTGTCGTCGCGGCTATTTTGGGTATCTGGCTGATGGCCGTCATCCCGATGAACATGCATTTGATTGCAGATCAGGCGCAGCGGGACGGTGCCGTTGTGCAACCTGATACGCCAAAGGAACGCAAGGCGCTGGGCGGTGTTGCGCTGGCTATGCGCAACCCTGCTTTGATCCCGTTGACCTATGATTTTAAGCGGCCGCGTTTGCCTAGCCCGCAACAGGTTGCGGGCGAGATGTATGACACGATCATTGGCAAAAAGATCACTTCGAAACGGTCGCTCATTTATCATGGTTGGGTAACGCTGGCCCCTACTTTGTTGGGGTTTGTGATTGGAACGGGTTTGGGGATTATGCTGGCTGTTGGTGTTGTCTACAGCCGTGTGATGGATCGGTCTGTGATGCCTTGGGCGATTGTGAGCCAAACAATCCCGATCCTCGCTTTAGCGCCAATGGTGATTGTGGTCATGGGGTCGATGGGGGTGCAGGGATTGTTACCCAAATCGCTGATTGCGGCCTATCTGTCGTTTTTCCCTGTGGTCGTGGGGATGGTAAAGGGGCTTCGTAGCCCGTCTGGCATGCAGTTGGATTTGATGCGGACCTATAATGCGTCCTCCGCACAGGGGTTCTGGAACCTTCGGTTGCCTGCCTCGTCCCCATATCTGTTTACGTCATTGAAAATCGGCATATCCGCATCCTTGGTCGGCACAATCGTGGCTGAGCTGCCAACCGGCGC
>JBDVSG010000150.1:0-36923 GCA_039967155.1 Sulfitobacter sp.
TTTTGCGGCATAAAAATACTGGGGGTACTGGTAAGGATGTTTGTTTGGGGGGCGAGATAGGTCATGTGCGACACCTGCTCTTTTTTGGGGGGGTGGCGGTTTTCCAAGGCACGCGAATGGCATCAAAGAGCCATGTCTTACCGTTGCTGCTGTCCTCAAACGGTTCGGGTCTATGGATCACTGCGCCGGTTTCGCTCAGGTCATGGAAGTGGCGACCCGAGGCCCTAAGATGGGCTTCTTCGCCCCTCCATTGTACTTCGACACATCCATCGGTCGGGAAAAACGGTGTTGGTAAATCAGGGGCCAAGGCGGAAGGTAAGGCGCGGTTAAAGATGAATGTCTCATGGTTCCGCTCGGGGTCAGTGCGGATCAAGGTACCAACCAGAGTCACGCCCAACGGCAGCTTTTCCGGAATTTCTGTTTCTGTCAGCTCGCAACGGCCCGCTTCGGTGATTGTCAAGAAATCGCCACCCTCCTCACGGCGTTCAACGATCAACCGTTCGCAGTTGGTTTCAATTACATTTGTAGGTGTTGTGTAATCAGCGACGGTCAGCACGTTCCGCATTAACATTTTGTAAGCCATTGTTCAGGTATCCTTCTTGAACCTTGGCACCTTTATAACGCGCTGGTGTGAAACCGCTGTGAGTAGGGTGTGAAAATACCGTGAAAAAGAACGCGGTTTTCGTAAAAAGGCCCCGCGTAACAGGGTTATGCAGGGCCTTGGTAACGTTTTTCACGTATTGCGTTATAAACTGTCGGCCAGCTGGCGGGCATAAAGGGCAGAGGCAATCGAAGTGCCCGCAGGCTGGGTAAAGGCCCCGCTGCGCCGCGCTGCGGCAACAGGACCGCCCGTCCAGCGACTGACCTCGGCTACGTCCTGTGCTGTGGCTTGTGCGTTCTGGGCACGGCGTTCACCGCTAAAGCGGTAAGGCTCCGCGCCGTTGCATTGAAGCCCCGCGACACTAACAACGCCGTTTGCACCGGCATCCATGGCATCTTGCAGAACGGATCCCGTGCCTTGCCTAAAGACCCGCAGATCTGTGGCACCCGGGGCAGGGGTGTCGTCTTGTTGTAGGTATCCGGTGGGGTCATAGACTTCATACGCGGGATCAACGAACCACGATTGACGGCCCGAGTTGGGGAACCCGCTTAGCCTGTTATCACGGCGCACCCATAAATTCACATCCGAACCACACGACCTCAGGCTGACTTCCCAAGAGCCAGATTGGATGATTGGCGTGGACGGGTCTCGCCGCGCTGTGGGGGCGGTGGTGATTGTGTAATGCGTGGGGCCAAATCCGGCTGGATGGGCCAGCCGCGCAATGATGTCGCCATTTTGGACCAGATCGACATAGTACCCCGGTCGCGGTAAATCAGATGGACCAAGCTGCAGATCTGGGCCGCCAATGTGCTTAAGCGAAAACATCTGCAGATCCGACCCGTCCTCGACGTAGATCTCGATCGCGTTTGTTGTCAAATCATCAGGCGGTAAGCCCCACACGATCGATTGCGGCCCGCCTGCGCCAAATGCCGCATGAATGCGGTCCTGTCGGTGATTGCCGGTGGGCACGGTCAGCGTCAGCCCCTCCCGTGGAAGCGTTTGCAGTGCGCCCATCAACCGATCCAGCATCAACGCAAAGCCGTTCTTGCTGGCGTTGCGATCAGGCCCCCCCGTAAAGGCGAGGCTGGCGTTGATCACCAATGGCGTGCCCCAGACGCGAGGACGCGCATGCATGGCTGGTGTTAGGAAAAGAGACATCACAGAAATCGCTGTAAGTCCAAGCAACAGGGGGGCCAACAGGCTTTGCCCCGATGTGTCGATCAGAACGGCGGTGGGCAGTTCGACCCCGTAAAGCGGGCGTTCGTCGTCTTGGGTGCCGGGATCAGCGCCTGCCATATGATCAAGTACTGCTGTGCCGTGACCATCGCGCATTGCCCAACTGTCACGCATGCCGACCGGCGGTTTGGTGAATGCCGCATAGGCCGCTTCTTCATCCAGTTCTTGGTTCTTGGTGAAGTGGGCGATCAACGCGTTTATGTCGGCGCCCAACAAAACGGTGCCCATGCCCAACAGCTGATAGGAGGGAAACAAGTAGCGGTATTCTGGCAGTGGAACACGATCTTGAATCCACATCATCTCAAACCGCGTCTCGCCATTGGCCTTTCTGAAGCGTTTGTTCAAAAAAGCGATGGAGAAATCGATAACCCCCATTGCGACAGGGCCGCTGGCGTGGGGGCGCCGTTTGTCCCAATTGGGGGCGGCCTCCTCTTTTGTCTCCTGACCTTTGCTGAAGATCAGGTTCTGTTCCTGCAGGGCCTTGAACGCGGACTGCGCGGCCTTGACCCCCTTTATTGTGCCTTTTGGCACGCTAGGCCCGATCAGGTTTTGCGCCTGAGCCGCGCTTTTGGCATTTGAGACTGGCAGCACAAACCCTTCGGTGGCCTCAACCCTCTTGGTGACCGAAGCCGCAATGGCGCTGAACATATTTGCAGCGGCTTTTTGGGGTTTCTTTTGAACCTGTTTGACAAAACGCGGCACGGCATCGATCAAGGTTGACGTGTCCACAAAGAACGGCTGCGTTGTCTGAGGTGGTTTAGGAAGAAGGCTGGCCGCCGAAGGATCCAGTAGGTCTTTGGGAAGCGGGCGCGGCTTTGACCACGCGATCATGGTGTCAGATCCTCTTCTGCTTTGAGGCGTAAATAGTCCAATACGGGCAGCGAGGCTGGCGGAGTGAAGGGCGTTGTGCGTTCCAGCCAGTCAAACCCGACGGTCCGGCCTGTTTGGGTGTTTGCAACCGTTGAAAATGCGCCCGTTGTGAAATCCTGAGCGCCAAATTCTGTGGCGTCAATTTTGAAGCCATCCGCATTTGTCGGGGTTCCTGGAATGCCCAATTTGGCCGCATAGATACGTCCCAAAGTGAGGCCCAGACAGGCGCCTGCCATGCTGTCCATTGGGAAATGTACGCCTGCAACGGTTCGGTTGCTGGCAATGCGTTCGGCCATGCGCATATAGAGGTTTGTTTCGGTGATAAAGGAGGTGTCGCTTTCTCCCATCAGGCGGCTCAGAACATATGCGCCGGCGAAACCTTCTGCTGCATGGCCGCTGGGCATGGTCGAATGCTGCGGCGTTTGAATGATCGGCGCGGCATCTGCCATCAGGTCAATCGGTCGCTGGACGGGCACTGCGAACTTCACCTGTGCGACAATGCTCATGGCGGCCTTTAGAACCAAACTGACCAATCCGAGCGCCCATGGCTGTGAAATCCCGTTGAGCTGTACCAGCCCGCCGTAGAAGGACAAAACATCCGACTGCTGCAGCACGATTTCTGCCAGCCGATCCGCGCGCAAGTCTTTTGCACGGATGACTGCATCTGCTTGGGCCGAAAATACCGTTCCAGCCACTGGGCCCGCAATGTTGAACACCTCTGTGCCATTCAGTGTGACAACAGCGTTCGAGACGTTCTGGGAAGGGGCCGTTGGCGCCGGAATAGGTTGGTTGAGTACCGAAAGACCGACGTTCAGTTGGTTCAGCACAATCTGCTGCACAAAAATCGGGTTCATTCGTTTCAGATCATCAGGTTGGCTTAGTAAGGGGGCGGTTCCATGCACGGGGGTGGCGCCACTGGGCAAAATGCCCTCCATTGCCAAGGCGATTGCGCTGGAAATTAACGTGTTGTTGGGGCCGCCTGCGTGGTCTGTCATGGCGCTGCCTGCTGAACCTGCGCTGCCAGCCGATCCTGCGCTACCTGCTGATCCTGCACTACCTGCCGAGCCCGCGCTGCCCGCTGATCCTGCACTGCTGTATATTGAAAATGACATATCTAACTCCTTCCCTCAAATGAATGATTTTATGAAAAGGCAGATTGGATGCGCTGTAAATAAATAGTTAATAAATTAACGCCTTATTCACATCTCTTCAGTTTTGCGTTTTCATCAAATTAATGGTATGTATTTCGTCAGGAGTGGCCCGATGTTTACAATATCCGTTTACGGGCAGGTGACTGTTCGCGGACCAGATGATCAGGATTTGACCCCGCGTGGGAAGAAAACGCGCGGGCTTGTAGCGCTTTTGGCGCTGTCAAAAGACCTGAAGCGGTCTCGGATATGGCTTCAAGACAAATTATGGAGCGACCGAGGCCCTGAACAGGCAGCAGGCTCGATGCGTCAGGCCCTTGCGGATCTACGGCGTGCATTAGGGCCGCACAGAGAGGCGCTGATCAGCCATGATGGATGGTTGCAGTTGGACCCAGCACAGTTCCGCGTTGCGCCTCAGGATCCAGATGCCCCCTTTCAAGAACTGTGCGAAGGCTTGGATATTCGCGACCCTGAGTTTGAAAATTGGGTCCGTGACGCGGGCCGCACCGAAGTGGCAAATACCCCCAGCATAAAACATGCGCCAAGCCTGATAGAGGCCCTGTCCGAACACCCAATTTTGGTAATTGCGAATGAAGGCAGTAATACTGATGAGACGCGCAATACGCTGAAATTCCTGCGAAACGATATTGTTCAATCGCTTCTTGAATTGGGGGCGTATCGAATTTTGGATATGGATTCAGCGGAAATGAGCCGCCCGCAATCGCCGGGCCCGGGCGTTTTCTTGCGGCTGAAATCTATTACCTTGGGCGAAACCCAAAGCGTTTCCATAACCTTGGAGACACTCTCGGCATCATGGACGTTATGGCAATCAGCCAATGTCGAATGCGACACCAAATGCGATGATCAGGCGATCTGGCGTTTGCGCAGCTTGGCGCAGACCTGTGTGTCACGTGTGCAATTGGCCATCGATGAACAGGCCGAATCCATGACTGCTGGTGAATTTGCAACCTGTCTTGCCAGCCGCGCATTGCGGTTGCTGTTCTCATTTGGGAAATCTGATTTGCTACAGGCCGATGCGCTGTTGAAATCGGCCTATGCGATTCACCCCAAAGGCGTCTACCTGTCTTGGCGCGCGTTTTTGCGCAATACGTCGAAATTCGAGCACCTGACCGACAGTTTTCTGGAGCCGCTGGACCACCACGAACTGCACGCGCAGGCGATCATGGATGATCCGCAGAACTCCTACGCGCTCTTGTTCGCAGGCCAGCAAAGCTTTGTCACCGACAACGACCCTAAGTTGGGGCTGATGCTTTGTGATAAGGCGCTAGAGTTGAACCCGAGCAACCCGATGGGGTGGGCGTTTAAATCTAACGTTTTAACGTTGTTGGGCCAAGATAACCTATCCATCGAGGCTGCGCGCAGGGGGCGCATCCTGTCCGAAGGGCTGCCCTGCCGCCCGTCACTGTTGCTGCACGCGTGTATCGCGGAAACCGCATCGGGCCAGTACGAACAAGCATTGCTGCACGGTAAGTTCTCACAGCTCTCAAAGACAAACTGTCAGGCCGTGAACCGCTTTTTGTTTGTGATCAATCACGCGCTGAAACGCCCTGACGAGGCAGATAAACAGCTCAGCCGGATCCGCCTGCGGGAGCCCATGTTCAAACAGGCCGATCTGCTGCGCTCGGACTACCCAACGTGGACGCTTCAGCGGATGCCGATCGCCGAAACCATCTAGCCGCTTGCGGGCTAGTTATCTTCATCATCCAATAGAATCCGCGCAGCATTGCCGCTGTCGTCGTCGTATTGATCGGATTGGACGGTCCAGATGAAGGCAACAAGCCCTGCAATTCCTAACAACAGGGACACAGGGATCAGGATCACAAGAATATTCATTCGATAAACCTCATGCGCTGGGCGTTTGCGAGAACAGTAAGAGATGACAATGACATCGCCAATGCCGCAGCCAACGGTGTCGCATAGCCCGCAAGGGCAATGGGAACGGCAATGCAGTTATAGATAGCGGCGATGCCAAAATTCTGCTGGGAAAGGCGCCGCGTTGCGCGGGCCACCCGAAGGATCAAAGGCAATTCGGCAAAGCTGTCTTTCAAGATTACAATATCGGCCGCATTGCGCGATGCCTCTAATGCGGTTGAGGGCGCGATTGATGCATGGGCCATGGCCAATGCCGCCGTGTCATTCAACCCATCCCCGACCATCAGCACCTTTTCGCCCGCATTGGCCAATTGCCTTAACCGATCTAGCTTGGCGTCTGGGGTCGCGTTTGAGATGACAGGCAAAGACAGTTTGTCCGCCAATGCTTGGGCGGGCAGTTCAGTGTCGCCTGTTACGATCTCACAAGGTATATCAATGTCGCGCATGGCATCCTCGACACCCGCGCGCAACGCTTCGGGGACTTCGAGGGCAATGGCCTCAGCTGTGCCGATCCGCAGGCAAAGGCCGGTATGTGCTGCCCCCAGCCACGGGCCACGCCCCAGCTGGATTTTCTGCCCGTCATATTGGGCGCACACACCTTGGCCTGCGATTTCTTCAACGGAGCGAATGTCGGCGGCGGTTGTCTCAGCCAGCGCTGTGACAACTGCCCGTGACAGCGGATGCAAAGATGCTTGGGCCAATGCCTTTGCGATGGATTTGTCCCTGTCGCTCAGCGTGTTGGGGATTTGAACCGTCGGGCGGGTCAAAGTACCGGTTTTATCAAACACAATTCGGGTGATTTCTGCCAAGCGTTCTAGCGCCGTGGCATGACGGACCAGAAATCCGGCCGAGAACAGGCGGCTCACGGCGGCGGTTGATACGGCAGGCACCGCAAGGCCCAACGCGCAGGGGCAAGTGATGATTAAAACGGCAATGGCGATGTTCAACGCATGGCGAAAATCCCCGGTGGCAGCCCACCACGCCAACAATGCCGCTAATGCCAACGTGTGCACGGCAGGGGCATAGATTTGGGCCGCTCGGTCGGCCAGCGCGGTATAGCTGTTGCGGGCGTTCTCGGCGGTCTCGACCAGCGCTGCCATACGCCGCAATGACGTGTCTGCACCCACGCTTACTGCGCGCAGATGCAGCGGGGCAGTCAAATTGATTTCCCCTGCTTGTAATAGATCGCCTGCGTCTAAGGTCACTGCGGCGCTTTCCCCCGTCAGGACCGAGCGATCCATCAACGCCGATTGCGTCAATAATACCCCATCCACAGGGACCCGTGCGCCCGTTGGGACCATAATTATGTCGTCGACTTGCAGATCCGCCACGGGGACGGTCTGGCACTGAGTGCCGATCATGCGCTCGGCGGTGTGGACCTCTAAGGCTGTAAGTTCACGCGCAGCGGATCTGGCCGCTGACCGCGTGCGGTGGTCCATGTAGCGCCCGATCAGTAGGAAGAAGGTCAGCGATAGCGCTGCGTCGAAATAGGCCTCATGGCCGCCTTGCAATGTCTCGAATAATGACATGGCCGAGGCCAGAAGGATGGCCAATGAGATCGGAACATCCATGTTCAAACGGCCCACGCGCAACGCCGACCCCGCCGAGACAAAAAACGGCTGCCCTGAATACAAAACCACCGGCAAGGTGATCACCGCCGAGATCAGATGAAACAGATCGCGCGTGGCATCCGTAGCCCCCGACCAGATCGCAACCGAAAACAACATGACATTCATCATGGCAAATCCCGCAACCGCCATACGGGTCAACAGAGTGCGACCAACGTTGTCTTTGGCGACGGACAGGCTTGCGGCGTCCAGCGGGAAAACCTCAAACCCTAGGTGGGATACGGCCTCCTGGATGGCGTCTGGGGCAACGGGGCCCGTGACCGTCAACCGTTTCATCGACAGGTTGACGCGTACAGATATGACGCCAGCCAAGTCTGCCAATCCACGTTCGATTTTACCAATGCAGGCGGCGCAATGCACAGAAGGCACAGAGAATTGTTGCCCCGCGCCCGCCGCGGTTTCCGTCGCCATCGGCGCACCTGCGAGGCAGGCAGGGCAGGCGGCGGTCATTTGACTGTTTCCACAATGACGCGCTGCTGGAACAGGGCTCCATTGGCGCCGCGTGCGCGCAGGCGAAGGTTCCAGTTGCCGCTGCCGCCATGAACAGGTGCGCGCAGGGTGCGGCCGTCAAACTCAAACACCGGGGTTTGGTCTTGGGCCACATTGGTTGCCCGCCCGAATGTTGCGCTTTCGATTTTGGGGGCGATGGCGCGCTCGTCTTCGATGATTGTCAGCGTTAGCACATCGCCGTGCAATTGCGCCGAGACGTCCCAGTTCAGCGCGACTTGGCTGGCGCGATCGGCGTCAAAGGACTGGCTGGCAACATAAGAGTTCTTTACCTCGAGCCCTGGAAATGTGCGCACGGCGTTATAAGCCAGTGTCAGGTTCACCGCGATAATCACGCTAAACGCCAGAACAAAAATTGTGGCGACATGCCATCCTTTTATCTCGGTTGTCATTTGCCTCTCCCGTTGAATGTTGTGGCGCGGCTTGCGCGGCTGCCGCTGGCAATGTCTTCGACCCACAGGCGCAATGCTGTGATGTGGTTGCTGGCTGCGGGGTCTTGTGGGCGTGATGTGACAAACACCTGTTGGTTGATGGTGCTGTCAGCAGGCACAGTCACGCTGAGCCCCGCATTGCGGTTAGGTACTTCGATGCGCAGGATTTCGTCGCTTGTGAGGTTCAGGTGGAAATCGCGCTCTTCCCCCGACTTATTGCGGAGCCGTACGTTGTAGATATTCCGAATAGAGCCGTCTGACTGCAATACATATTGCGGATTGCGCACGGGGCTGACTGTCAGCTCGATGTCTGATCGGATAAAAAGCGCATAGACCAGCGCCGCCCCGATAGAGAGCCAGATGGCCGTGTAGATAATCGTGCGCGGGCGGAAGATATGTTTCCACAACGGCTTTGGTGCGTTGCCTGCGCGTTCTGCCGGTTCATCGGTCAGGGCCATGTAATCGATCAGGCCGCGCGGCTTGCCGATTTTGTCCATCACGTCATCGCAGGCATCAATACACAAAGCACAGGTGATGCATTCCATCTGTTGCCCGTCGCGGATGTCGATGCCTGCAGGGCAGACATTCACGCAGGCCATGCAGTCGATGCAATCGCCCTTGGTTGCGTCACGCGGTTTGCCGCGCGGTTCTCCGCGCCATTCGCGGTAGGTCACGGTGATTGTATCAGGGTCCATCATCGCGGCCTGAATTCGCGGCCAAGGGCACATGTAATTGCACACTTGCTCACGCATGAAGCCTCCAAAGACAAAGGTTGTCGCGGTGAGAACGGCAATGGTGACATAGGCCGCGGCGCTGGCTTGGCCGATAATCAAATCCCGCAGCAAAGTCGGCGCATCGGCGAAATAGAACACCCAAGCCCCCCCCGTTGCCATGGCAATCGCTAACCAAACGGCCCACTTCACGATCCGCAAACGCCATTTGCGGAAATTCCATTTGCTGTGGTGCAGTCGCACGCGGGCATTGCGGTCGCCCTCTATCCAGCGCTCAACCAGAATGAACAGATCCGTCCAGACGGTCTGTGGGCAGGTATAGCCGCACCAAACCCGTCCCAACGCAGAGGTGAACAGGAACAGCCCCAACCCAGCCATGATCAGCAGACCTGCGACAAAATAAAATTCATGCGGCCAGATTTCGATCCACATGAAATAGAATCGGCGGTTGGCCATATCAATCAGGACCGCTTGGTCCGGCAGGTTCGGGCCGCGGTCCCACCGCAGCCACGGCGTCAGGTAATAGATGCCAAGGGTCAACGCCATGATCCACCACTTCAGATTGCGGAACTTTCCTTTCACACGGCGTGGAAAGATCGGTTCACGGGCAGAGTAAAGGGCAGGAGCAGACATGGAGAACCTCTTGTTACCTGTCTGGCTCTAGAGAAAGGCGCCGCAAAGCACCTTGATCTGAATCAACAACGCCCCAAAAGGGGGCGCTTGTCGTTTTGTCGCATTGGTGCGGGGTTATTCGCCGCCCCCCAAATTATGCACATAGACGGCCACTGCACGCACATCTTCGTCGCGCAGGCGTTGTCCCCATGCTGGCATCACACCAAAACGCGCTTCGCGGACTGTGTGCTCCAGCGTTTCGGGATCGCCACCATAGAGCCAGATCGCATCGGCAAGGTTCGGTGCGCCTTGCGTGCGGTCGCCCGTGCCGTTTTCGGCGTGGCAGCTGGCGCAGTTATCGGCAAAAATCTCGGCGCCTTGTTCGGCCAGTGCGGGATCCGCTGCCGGCGCAGAAAGACTGCCAACAAAGCTGACAACGGCGTGGATTTCTGCATCGCTGAGGATATCGCCAAAGGCAGGCATCTGTGACCAACGCGCGTCTTCATCCGTTTCATTGCGAATGCCGTGATCGATGGTGGTTGCGATGGTGGTCACATCGCCGCCCCACAGCCAGTCATCATCGCGCAGGTTAGGATAGCCTTTGGCCCCCGCCGCGCCAGAGCCGTGACACTGGCTGCACTGCGCCCGAAAAACCGAGCCACCGCGCGCAACCGCATAGCGGTGCAGGTCATCACCAGGCTGCAGCGCGCTGAGATCCGCCGCCAGCAAATCGGACACCAGCGCGGTGTTCTTTGCTTCATGCGCCAAGATGTCTTCGGCCACTTGTCCGCGCGTAGAGAACCCCAATACGCCAGAGGTGGCGCTGGAGATCATTGGCCACGCAGGATAGGCGATGGAATAGGCGATCGCCCAAACAATACAGCCATATAGCGTCCATAACCACCAACGCGGCAGCGGGTTGTTCAGCTCGCGAATACCGTCCCATTCATGGCCCGTTGTTTCCACGCCGGTGGATTCGTCAACCTTCTTATTGGCCATGGGTATGTGCCTCCGATGTCTTGGTCAGGGTTTTGCATATGCAGTCAGGGCAAGCATTGCCGCATTTGGGTGTCTCGTTTCGAAAAGGGATCATGCTTGCGTCTTTGCGTGCTGGGGCTTGGCTGGGTAAGAACGCCCAAATGCCGGCCCCTGCGAAAAAGCAGAACATCGCCAGCAATACCCAGCTGTCCGCGATTTGTCTCAGAAGGGAATAAGTTTCCATGTTGAACCTCCTAGCGGCTTGCGTCTGGCGTGAAGGTTGAGAAATCAACCATCGTGCCCAACACCTGAAGATACGCGATCAAGGCATCCATTTCCGTGACGCCCTCGTGGCCATCAAAATTGGCAATCGCGGCACCGTGATAGCGTTCCGATACGCCGTCGGTATCCGCATCGGGATTGGCTTGGGCGTAAAAATCGGAATAAGCGGCCTCGATCTGCGCATCTGAATAGGGCACGCCGACGAAACGGTGCGTCTCCATCAGCTCGGCCACGTGACCGCCATCGATTCTGGTATCTGCCAGAAAGGCGTATTTGGGCATGAGGCTTTCGGGGACAACGGATTGCGGGTCCTTCAGGTGGTCCACATGCCATGTGTCGGAATAGCGCCCGCCAACCCGTGCCAGATCAGGTCCCGTTCGTTTGGACCCCCACTGGAAGGGGTGGTCGTACATCGATTCCGCCGCCAGAGAGTAATGGCCATAACGCTCGACCTCGTCTCGCATGGGGCGGATCATCTGGCTGTGGCAAACATAGCAGCCTTCGCGCACATAAATGTCTCGACCCGTCAGCTCGAGCGGAGAATAGGGGCGTACGCCCTCTACCTTCTCGATGGTGTTCTCCAGCCAGAACAGCGGCGCGATCTCAACGATCCCACCAATCGCAACGACCACCAAAGAGAACCCCAAAAGCAGCGTAGGGCTGCGTTCCAGAATGGCGTGTTTATCAAGAAATGCCATTGTAAGTATCCTTATTCAGCAGGTGTAGCGTTGAGAGGGGCGGGCAGTTTCGCGGTGGCAGCTTTGCCGCCGCGGATGGTCATCCACATGTTCCAGCACATGATGACCGCACCTGACAGGAACATGACCCCGCCCAAGCCGCGCACAACATACATGGGGAACTTGGCGCTGACAGTGTCCGCGAAAGAGTTCACAAGGAAACCTTGGTCATCGACTTCGCGCCACATCAGACCTTCCATAATGCCCGATACCCACATGGAAGCCGCATAGAGAACGATCCCCAATGTCGCGAGCCAGAAGTGCCAGTTGATTGCCGCCATCGAATGCATCTGCTTGCGGCCCCACAGGCGCGGCGTCAGGAAATAGAGCGCACCAAAGGTGATCATCCCGTTCCATCCCAGCGCACCAGAATGCACGTGACCGATTGTCCAGTCAGTGTAATGCGACAGGCTGTTCACAGCGCGGATCGACATCATCGGGCCCTCAAATGTGGACATGCCGTAGAAGCCAAGAGACAAAACAAACATCCGCAAAATTGGATCGGTCCGCAGTTTGTCCCACGCGCCCTGCAGGGTCATCAGGCCGTTGATCATACCGCCCCAGCTGGGCATCCACAGCACGATTGAGAAGACCATGCCAAGTGTGGCAGCCCAATCGGGCAGGGCCGTGTAGTGCAAATGGTGCGGGCCCGCCCAGATGTACAAGAAGATCAGCGCCCAAAAGTGAATGATCGACAGTTTGTAGCTGTAAACCGGACGCTCGGCTTGTTTTGGTACAAAGTAGTACATCATGCCCAAGAAACCGGCCGTCAGGAAGAAACCAACCGCGTTATGGCCATACCACCACTGCGTCATGGCGTCCTGTACGCCAGAAAAGAGCTGAACTGATTTACTGCCCCAGATGCTGACAGGGACGCTGAGGTTGTTCACCAGATGCAGCATGGCAACGGTGACGATGAACGCCAGATAGAACCAGTTGGCCACGTAGATGTGCTTTTCTTGGCGTTTGATGATCGTGCCTAGGAAAACGACCAAATAGGTCACCCAGACAATCGTCAGCCAAATGTCTACATACCACTCGGGTTCGGCATATTCTTTGGATTGGGTTGCCCCCAGCAGATAACCGGTTGCGGCCAACACGATGAACAGCTGGTAGCCCCAAAACACAAACCAGCCTGCATTGCCGCCCCAAAGACGGACACCGCTTGTGCGTTGCACCACATAAAACGATGTGGCGATCAATGCGTTGCCGCCAAAGGCGAAAATCACCGCGCTGGTATGCAGTGGGCGCAAACGGCCAAAGTTCGTGAAGGGTTGCCCCCAGTCAAAGTTCAACTCGGGGAAAGCCAGCTGGAACGCAATGAACGTCCCCACCAGAAAACCCGCGATGCCCCAAAAAGCAGTCGCGATGACACCTGCGCGGATGACGCCATCGGCATATTCCAGTTTGCGCGACGCAGGGGGGGCAACCACGGGTTCATCCGTGCGGCGCAAGACGTAGATAAACATGGAGGCTGCAATGAGCATGATCAACACAGCATGCACTTGATAAGATAGATCGCGCGCCCAGCTGCTGGCGATAGCCGCAAAAAGCGTTATCCCAGCCAAGAGCAAAAGTTTGACGTAATTCATGAGAGTCCCTCGCTTTGGTAACGCGCGCTTTGCAAAACATGCGTTAGACTTGTCGAGGTTCTAGGGCGCGCAGCGTGGGGTCTCTTTGATCTAGATCAAGAGAGAATTTTTAGAGGGGGTATGTTGTCTAGGAATCATCGCCGCTGGCAATATGGAGCGCGGGGATGTCTTTCACCGCAACAAATTTACGATCTGAGAATTCGATCACGCCCTCCTTTTTAAGGGCGTTAAACTGCCGACTGACGGTTTCCAATGTGAGGCCCAGATAGTTTGCGATCTGGTCGCGGGTCATCGATAGGGGGATGATCACGGTACTGCCATTGCTGGCAGGTTGTGATCGGCGCGCAAGCATTTCAAGAAATGTTGCGATCTTTTCGCGTGCGGTTTTACGGCCCAACAACAACATCCAGTCACGGGCAGCATCTAGTTCATCCAAGGCCAGCTCCATGATGCGCTGGGTGAGATGAGGTGTTTCAAAAACCATTTTCTCAAAGGGTTTGCGCTCAAAACAACATAGCGTCACATCCGTAGTGGCCGTAACGTCAAATTCGATTTCTTCGCGCCCGGGTCGCCCCATGAAATCAGAAGGCAGCAACAAACCCACCATTTGCGTGCGCCCGTCCTCCAGTGTTTTGGACAAAGCCGCCACACCAGACACAACCGAAGCCACCATGGCAGATTCTTCGCCCCGCCATAAAATTGTGTCCCCAGCTTCATAGCTGCGATAGCTTTTGATGGCCTCCAACGTTGATAACTCACCGTCGTCACAATGCGCACACACCGCGCGGTGGCGGATTGGGCAGTGGTTGCAGGTGAAGTCTCTGAGGATCGGAAGTGTCATTTTTTGATCTACATCAATGTTATGATTTCTTTTTGAGTGTACATGTTTCGCAATGGGAAATCGACCGCTTTCGGCGGACCTGTTGATTTGCCGCAGGCTCATTTTCTGCCGCGTTGCGCTGGAAGAGCGATGTCAGGTGGTATTGCGTAAGCGATACAGCGCCCATGACCCTGTTTGGGCTGTTGTCTCGCGTTGCGTATCGGGTAGCATAGGGAAAAATCCGATACGTAAAAACAGGGCAGTAAAAATGATGATTTCGCGGCGATCTTTTGGGTTGGGTTTGGGGGCATTAACCCTATCAGGGTGCGGCGGCGTGGCCAGTACCGGCGGTGGCAAAGTAGCTTCAGGTGGTTTGCCTGCTGATCTGCGCCCAACACCCAACGCGGGCTATGACGCGTGGGTCGCCAGCTTTCGCAATCGCGCCTCAGCGCGGGGGATATCGTCCTCAACTCTAAATTCGGCCTTCCGCGGTACTGGCTATCTACCTGGTTGCGTGAAACGTGACCGCAACCAAACAGAATTCAAACGCAGCCTTGAGGATTACCTGTCCATCGCCACCTCGGATGAGCGGGTGACAAAAGGGCGCGCGGCTTTTGCGCGGCACCGTGGGACTTTGAAAGCCCTTGAAGGGCGCTATGGGGTAGACGCAGAGATCATCTGCGCGATCTGGGGGCTTGAAAGCTTCTTTGGTGAGCGTCGCGGCGATGTGCCGGTGATCTCGGCGACCTCGACGCTGGCCTATGACGGGCGGCGTGGCGCGTTTTTTGAAAAACAATTGATCGCAGCCCTGAAGATTCTGCAAAACGGTGACATCTCGGCGTCCCGTATGACCGGATCATGGGCGGGGGCCATGGGGCACACGCAGTTTATCCCAACGTCCTATCAGGCCTTTGCTGTTGATTTTACAGGCGACGGTCGCCGCGATATTTGGTCTGATGATCCTACTGATGCACTGGCGTCAACGGCCGCTTACCTGCAACGCAACGGCTGGGCGCGCGGTGTGAAGTGGGGGGGCGAAGTGGGCAATGGTGCCCCAAACGGCAGTATCATCCAGCCTCAGGCGGGCGGACCTCGTTTTTCCGTGACACGCAATTTCCGCGCAATCAAACGCTACAATAACTCGGACGCCTATGCGATCGGGGTCGGGCATCTGGCCGACCGTATCGGTGGGGCAGGTCCATTGCGCGGAAGTTTCCCGCCGGATGCAAATGGGCTGACCAAGGACGATCGCGTGGCTTTGCAAAAACGTCTTACCGCGAAAGGGTTCGATACCGGCGGCAGCGACGGCGTCATTGGGCCCAACAGCGAAAAGGCGGTGCGCGCCTATCAGGCGAGCAAAGGACTGCCTGTAACGGGCAAGCCGTCGCAGGCGCTTTTGCAGCAATTGCGCTGACCGCAGCCTAAAAGGGATGGTCGCATGTGCAACGTCGCCCCGCGCGGCCATCCCGTCAGTACACTATACTGCGCACCCGCTCTGACGATCCCTTCTATTCTGGCGAATCTCTTGGTGCCTTGAAGGTTGCACGTGCCGTACGTCTGTTTGAACTGTAGCGTTGGATTCCCTGTGATCTGATCTGGGTATCGCGATTTATCTCCGCAATTCCAAGACGGTAAGCGGAACAAAGGGCTGCGCGTACCGCCCTTTTTCACCTTCCGTAGGGGAAAGCGCCACTTTCTTGAGCAGAGGTGAAAAATGGCGAAATTTGGCTTCATATAGATCAATTTTAGGGCGGTTCGCTGAATTTTTGATTGGAAATTAATCACGTACTACCTCTTTATGTCGGCTTTAGTGGTTCAACTGGCGAAATTGGCCCGTTTCTTTCTAGATGGCAGAGCGAAAAAAGCTGCGGATTTGGTGGCCCTGAAAGGGGTGATCAAAAAAGTGGCCAAAACATAACAGTTGTGGCCTTGATCTTGATGGCTCATCCCTGCGGATGAAAGTCTATCCCGAGATCTATTCAAGACCGCAACGCAACAGGGATACGAAACCTATGACATTGAAATTTCCTTCACTTATTGTTGCTGCACTTTTGGGATCCACTGCAATTGCCTCTGCGGAATGTGCTGATCCTGTAAAGATCGGCGTTCTGCATTCCCTCTCTGGTACGATGGCGATTTCGGAGACGACATTGAAAGACACCATGCTGATGCTTGTCGAAAAGCAAAACGCGGCTGGTGGTGTTTTGGGCTGCCAGATCGAAGCGGTTGTCGTTGACCCTGCCTCTGACTGGCCTCTTTTTGCCGAAAAAGCACGCGAACTGCTGACAGTGAACGATGTTGACGTGATCTTTGGCTCATGGACTTCGGTATCGCGCAAATCTGCCTTGCCGGTTCTGGAAGAGCTCAACGGCTT
This sequence comes from Sulfitobacter sp., assembly GCA_039967155.1. Classification (GTDB taxonomy): domain Bacteria; phylum Pseudomonadota; class Alphaproteobacteria; order Rhodobacterales; family Rhodobacteraceae; genus Sulfitobacter. Next base: position 16,441 of record JBDVSG010000150.1, read on the forward strand.
GATGTTCTACCCTGTTCAATATGAAGGCGAAGAAAGCTCCAAGAACGTGTTCTACACGGGCGCCGCGCCAAACCAACAGGCGATCCCTGCGGTTGATTACTTCTTGGAAGAACTGGGCGTTGAGAAGTTCGCGCTGTTGGGCACCGATTATGTATACCCGCGCACAACCAACAATATTCTTGAGCAATACCTGAAGGACAAAGGCATCGCTGCCGAAGATATTTTTGTGAACTACACGCCTTTTGGTCACTCTGACTGGGCCACAATTGTGGGGGATGTTGTGGGCTTGGGCGCTGATGGCAAACAGGTTGGTGTGATATCCACGATCAACGGTGACGCAAACATCGGTTTCTACAAAGAATTGGCCGCTGCCGAGATTTCTGCAGATGATATCCCAGTTGTTGCTTTCTCGGTTGGCGAAGAAGAGCTGTCGGGTTTGGACACATCCAACCTTGTGGGCCACTTGGCTGCTTGGAACTATTTCCAATCCGCGGACACGCCTGAAAACGTTGAATTCATCAAAGAATGGAAAGAATTCGCCGGTGAAGAACGCGTAACAAACGACCCGATGGAAGCACACTACATCGGTTTCAACATGTGGCTGAATGCAGTCGAAGCAGCAGGCACCACAGATGTTGATGCCGTGCGCACAGCGATGTACGGGCAGGAATTCCCGAACCTGACAGGCGGTACGTCGGTTATGTTGCCGAACCACCACCTCGCTAAACCAGTTCTGATCGGTGAGATCACAGCGGATGGCCAGTTCGACATCATTTCCAAAACCGAAGAAGTACCGGGCGATGCATGGACAGACTTCCTGCCAGCGTCTTCCGTTTTGACATCGGATTGGAAAGATCTGGGTTGCGGCATGTACAACACCGAAACCAAGACCTGCGTTCAGCTGACGTCTAACTACTGATCTTTACGGTCTAAAAACACATTTGCGCGGGGTTGGTGCTATTGCCACTCCGCGCATTTCTCAAATTTTGGAAGTCTGGCTTTATGCGCCATCTATTCTTGGCCATCACATTGATCTTTGCGACCGCGCTGGGCGCCCACGCCCAGGATTTGCAACGCATCTTACAATCCCACGCCGATGAAGTCACAAAGCCGTCTCGGTCTTCTGTGTCTGTTTTGCTGGACGATCTGATCAGCTCTGGCTTGCCGCAAGTCGCTGGGTTTCTAGAGAGCTGGGCTGCAAAAGATGTTTGGAAACGCGAGGATGGCGTCTTTTTCATTGCCGCAGCTGAAGGCGATACATTGGCCCTGACAGATGTAGATACCGGTGCGCAGACCACCGCAGCAAAAACTGATTTTTCTCAGGTGAAGCCAAACGGCGGTGTGCGCAAATTGGTCGGCACGGCGTTGGTTCAGTTCCAGCTGAGCGACCCAGACCCTGGCCGCCGCGAAACGGCTGTGGCGTCGATTGCGCGCAAACCCGAGGCTGCGCAGCTTGCGCCGTTGTTGGCCGCGATTGAGGGAGAGCCGGATGCGGCGCTTAAAGCCCGCAAAATTCAATTGGCAAATTTCCTGTCAGCCCGATTTGCAACTCAGCCAACAGACCGCATTGCCGCGATCAACAGCTTGGCAAGCGACACCAGCGTAGAAGCGCGCAGCGTGCTGAACCAAATCCTTTCCGTAACAGAAGGCGTTGGCACCGAGATCCCTGAAGGCAATGTTGCCCGCGTGCTTGATCCCGCATCAGACCCCGAAGGCTATTATGCGAAGCTGGTCGAAGCGGATCTTGAGCCGCCGATGACCACGCCGCAGATGATCCGATTGGCGCTGGAAGCCAACATTGAAAATGGCCACGCGGGCGGTGTCCCTCTGGACCAGCTCAACAATGATAAAATGCGACAGCAGGCCTATGCGGCATTGGCTGACGCGCAAACAGTTGCGCCGTTGGTCACGGCGCAAACGGTTGAATATGCCCTTCCTCTTTACAGTTTTTACGCGGTCTACGACGAGGCAGATGTGACCGTTACAAAAGCTGCTGAGGCGGCGCTTGCGTCAGTAAAGACGCGCGTGGGCGCAGAGCAGGCGTTTGATTTGTTTTTGGACGGGCTATCGCTGGCCTCAATCTATTTCTTGGCCGCGATTGGCCTTGCCATCACCTTTGGTGTGATGGGCGTGATTAACATGGCGCATGGCGAATTCATTATGATGGGCGCTTATACGGGTTATGTCGTGCAACTGTTTGTCCCTGATTATACGGTGTCGATCATTGTGGCCCTGCCGGTTGCCTTTGCCATCACCTTTGGCGCAGGGGTCGCGATGGAGCGGTTGGTCATCCGCCACCTCTACCACCGCCCGCTAGAGACGTTGCTGGCCACTTTTGGCATCTCGATTGCACTGCAACAATTAGCCAAGAACATTTTTGGCACGCAAGCGCGCCCGCTGACGTCACCTGATTGGCTGGGCGGGGCATGGGCGATTTCGGATGTGATCTCGATCAGTTACATCCGCATCGCGATCTTTGTTTTGGCGCTGTTGTTCCTTGCTATCATTCTGTTTGTTCTCAAGCGTACACGTTTGGGGCTGGAGGTCCGCGCGGTTACCCAAAACCCCGGCATGGCCGCGAGCATGGGCATCAATCCTGACCGCATCAATATGCTGACTTTCGGATTAGGATCCGGCATCGCGGGTATCGCGGGTGTGGCCATTGGGCTCTATGCAAAAGTGACCTCGGAAATGGGGGCAGATTACATCGTACAGAGCTTCATGACCGTGGTTGTGGGCGGTGTCGGCAATGTTTGGGGCACGTTGGCGGGGGCTTCGATGATTGGTGGTCTGCAAAAGGGAATCGAATGGCTGAACCCGTCCAACACATTGGCCGCGCAGACCTATATGATCTTGTTCATCATCCTGTTTATCCAATTCCGGCCAAAGGGCATTGTCGCGCCCAAAGGCCGCGCGGCATCGGATTGATCCTATGAAAAATACCTTTATCGCTCAAAACCCTTCCGTGCTTTGGTTTCTTTTGGTGCTTGGGCTGTTTACCTTTGGTGTGACGGTCCTGTCCGAGGTCACAGGCATCGGCGTGATTTCTACCTCGATGGTAAAGGTGCTGGGCAAAATGCTGTGCCTGTGTTTGATCGCCGTCGCGATGGATGTTGTCTGGGGCTATTGCGGGATCCTCAGCCTTGGGCATTTCGCCTTTTTCGGGATTGGCGGTTACGCGGTTGGTATGTGGTTAATGTATGCCCGCACCGAAGGCATCGTCATGGACAGCTTGGCGGGTCAAGCCATCCCGCCCACACCGCAGGAGGTCTCGGACGCCATCGGGAACCAAATCTTTGGCGTTGTGGGCTCATCTGATTTTCCTGCGCTATGGGCTTTTGCGGATAAGTTGCCGATGCAGTTGTTGATGGTCGTCTTGGTGCCGGGGCTGCTGGCGCTGGTGTTTGGCTGGCTGGCGTTCCGCAGCCGTGTAACGGGGGTGTATCTGTCGATCCTGACCCAAGCGATGACCTTGGCGCTGTCGCTGTATTTGTTCCAAAATGACAGTGGTTTGCGCGGCAACAACGGCCTGTCTGGCCTGCAAAATATTCCAGGGTTCGAGGCCACTTCCCAAGCCAGCATTTCTGTTGCGTTTTTTGTGATCTCGGCCTTTGCGCTGGGCGCGGGCTATGTGTTTTTTGCGTGGATCGTGTCGGGTAAGATGGGCAGTGTCATCAAGGGCATCCGCGACAATGAGGCCCGCGTGCGCTTCCTAGGATACCACGTCGAGAGCTATAAACTGTTCGTTTTTACCGTCACAGCGATCGTTTCGGGTATTGCCGGGGCGCTGTATTACCCGCAGGCAGGCATTATCAATCCAGGCGAAGTCGCCCCGATTGCGTCGATCTATCTGGCGGTTTGGGTGGCGATCGGCGGTCGCGGCAGGCTTTATGGTGCGGTGATTGGCGCCGCCCTTGTATCGCTGTTGTCCAGTTGGTTCACGGGCGGCGGCGCGCCGAATGTGCATTTGGGTTTCTACACCATTCAATGGACCGATTGGTGGCTGGTCTTGCTTGGCTTCAGCTTTGTCGCTGTGACGTTGTTTTTCCCGAAAGGGATCGGCGGCTTGTTTGATTATCTGGTGAGGAAACCCCAATGAATATGCTGCTGGAAGTCGACGGAGTCTCGGTCAGTTTTGACGGCTTCCGTGCGATCAACAACCTGTCGATCAACTTTGCCGAAGCCGAACTGAGGGCGATTATTGGTCCCAACGGGGCGGGCAAAACGACCTTCATGGATATCGTCACAGGCAAAACCAAACCCGATACAGGCAAAGTCATCTGGGGGGAGCGCAACATCTCGCTATTGGGGTGCTCAGAAAGTCAAATCGCACGCGAAGGCATCGGCCGCAAATTCCAAAAGCCAACTGTGTTTGAGGAACAAACTGTCCGGCAGAACCTTGCCATGGCTTTGAAAAATCCGCGCGGGCCATTTGCTGTCTTGATGCATAAAAAGACTGGTGTGAACGGCAAGAAAATCGAAGAAATTGCCGAAGAAATTGGCCTGCTCGATAGTCTCACCCGCCGCGCAGGAGAGCTGAGCCATGGGCAAAAGCAATGGCTGGAAATCGGTATGCTCTTGGCGCAAGAGCCCCGTCTGCTGTTGGTGGATGAACCTGCCGCTGGCATGACAATTGAAGAGCGTGAAAAAACCACCGACATCCTGCGGCGCGCGGCGCAGACGCGGGCGGTGGTTGTCGTGGAACACGACATGGAATTTGTGCGCCGCCTGAACTGCAAGGTGACCGTGCTGCATGAAGGGTCGGTTCTGGCCGAAGGTAGTCTGGATCATGTGACCTCCAATCCACGGGTAATTGAAGTGTATTTGGGACGTGCTGATGCTTGATGTACAAAATCTCGATCTGTTCTACGGGCAAAGTAAGATCTTGTATGGGATTTCATTTGATGCGCCAAAGGGACAGATTACAACGGTGGTCGGCAACAACGGCGTGGGCAAAACCAGCCTGCTAAAGGCCATCGCAGGCCGCCATCCTGCCGCTGCAGGGGCGGCGGTTTCGGTGGATGGGGTGGGCGTGGCGCTGTCATCGGCGTTTGACGCCGCAAAGGCAGGGATCGCCTATGTCCCGCAAGGCCGAGAAGTCTTCCCCTTGATGAGCGTGATGGAAAACCTTGAGACGGGCTTTGCCTGCCTGCCCAAATCAGAACGCAGCATTCCCGATGAGATTTTTGATCTCTTTCCGGTGCTGAAGGATATGCGTTCGCGGCGCGGCGGTGATTTGTCAGGCGGGCAGCAACAGCAGCTGTCGATCGCCCGCGCCTTGATCACCCGCCCAAGTGTTCTGCTGCTGGACGAGCCGACAGAGGGAATTCAGCCCAATGTGATTCAACAGATCGGCAAAGCCCTAAAGTTGCTGCGTGCACGGGGCGATATGGCGATTGTGCTGGTCGAGCAAAATGCAGACTTTGCCCACGGTCTTGGGGACCGCTTCATTGTGATGGAGGGCGGTCAGATCAAACGGCGCGCTGACAAGGAAAATTATTCAAAAGAAATGCTGGTGGCCGATCTGGCGCTGTGATGCTCAGACAGCGGCATTTTTCAGCAGGGTTGGCGTGACATAGACAACGCTGTCATCGGCGCTGACCATCACGTCACCATCCTGAATATGCACCTGCAGCTTCATGGAACGGCTGGCCTGTTTGGCCAGTTCGGCTGTGCTTTGCTCGGGCAGGTTCACGACCGTGAGATTATCGAACCTTGTGGTGCTGTTTTTGATTTTCTCCCACCAGACATCTGCTGGGTTGCCGCCATAACTATAGATCGTGACTTTTTCGGCCTTGCCGCTGGATTGGCGCACGATCTTTTCGCTGGGCAGACCCAAGGCGATCCATAGCTCCAATTCACCGCTTAGGCTTTTTTGCCAGATGTCAGGTTCATCATCAGAAGAAAGACCTTTTGTCATCTCCAGCTGCTCACCCGCATTCAAAGCAAAGGCGAGAAGGCGCACCATGAGCCGTTCATCGGTCTCGGAGGGGTGTTTCGCAACTGTTAGTTTGTGGGTTTCGTAATAATGCCGGTCCATATCGGACACCGAAAGTTCGATTTTATAGATCGTGGATTTAAGCGCCATATTGTGACCTGACTAGCAATGCCTGTGCGCCAAGACTGGTCGAGAAACACGTCGTTCTCGGGTCGTTTGTTGTAGGGCATAAACAAAAGTAAAGGGTTGGGGTGGTGGATTTCCAGAGAGCTTTTTAACCCATTGTGTTTGGACCAAAAAATTTAGAAACCCTTCGCGACGTGATGTTGTTGTTTTGCACATAGAGGTTTAGCGGTCAACGTGCCGCGGTGGGAACTTGAAGCCTTTCAAGGGATGCATACAAAAGTGAGGGTGTTGGGGGGTATTAAACCTGAGTACGTGGGCTCAAAAACTCCAGGATTTCGATGTGGTTTCGCGCCTGACTTGGCAGATCTTTTGCCCAGCGGCCTTACAATGCCAGATAGCCGATGCCGATGAAAACGATAAAACACCCGCCCCATTGCTTCAGATTGATCTGCTCTTTCAAGAAGAACGAGGCCAGCCAGATTGTTGGCAACCCGTAGATCGCAGTTGCAACGGCGGCATATTCCGGATGTGGGTAGTTGGCTGCAGACGTGATCGACACAATCGCAATTCCGTCGAGAATCCCCATAATTGCCAGAACGCCCCATGTGCTGGGCTTTGGCCAAAGCGGCAGCCGCAGCGCTAGAATGCCCGCTAGGATAACGCCAATTGCAACGACACGCATCGCCATGGCGGAAACCAAACCATTGGTCATGCTTGTTGCCATCTGACCAAACGCAAATGTGCTAGAAAAGGCCACTGCCGCGACTAAGCCGCTGACCACCGTCCAGAATTTTGGAGTGGCTTGCGTTTTGGTTCTGTCGGCTAGGGTCGCGATTAATGTGATGCCTGTCAGGATTGTCAGAATTGCAGCCCATTGACCAAACGAAACGGTAGCGCCACGCAACATTGCGATCCAAACGGAGATGATGGAAAAGCACGCGACCAAAGGCGCGGCCAACCAGACTGGCCCGCGTTGAAAGGCAATGTAAAGTCCGCAATTGGCAACCGCAAAAGACAGGCCTGCACAAAGTACCGGCAAGAGCGCTGCGCTTGGAATGCCTGCAAAGCTGCCGGTCGCCATGAGCAGCCCAGTTTGAAATACCAAGCCAAAAACCATCACAGCAAAAAGGCAGGCGCTGACAGGCGCGGTTTGGCTGATGAACCGGATGCAGAAGTCATGAAAGCCCCAGCAGGCCGCCGCCACAAGTCCGAGAGCAAGAGAGATCACATAATCACCTATTTGTGGAAAGCAGCAGGGCAGTCGATTAGCAAGACAATATGATTTTTCTGCGCAAAGGCATTAATTTTGTTTGCGAAGATTGGTAATTGCGTACATTCTTCACATTAAACATTTATTCCACTCGTGCAATATATGGAGCGCTGATGCGGGACAGTTTTTTAAAAGTGCGCGCAGGCCCGCCCAAGCCGAGCGCTATTTATGAACCGCGCGTTTTCTCTTTGCCTGCGGGGATGGAACGCTACCATGTAGAGGGGGGAGGTGCCGCACTAGTGCCTTTGTCGGTCGGTGATCAGATCACCATCATCAATGATGAAGGAGGGCAAAATTGCGAATTGCTGATCTGCGATTCAAAGGGGCGGGTTGATGCGGGCATGATCGGGGCACAGGGGCAAGGGCCCGCCATCGGTTTACAGACGCTTTTGGGCAGTTCGGACCGCTCTTTGCGTGGGTTGCGTATGGGGCTGGAAGCGCGGAAAATCGACGTCTCCGCAGCAGGCGCGGTGCACTTGTTTGAGAATACAACGCCTGCCAAAACAGAGCAAACATTTACCGTCCAACGCGACGGTTGCGCGGTTATCGCAGCCCCTGGTGGGGTAATGGATCTTGAGGCGCAAGACACGGTCACGCCGCTGACAGTGATGGTGAAGCGCGCGGTGATCAAAACCAGTCGGCGCTTTGAATTGCCCACGCCGTTGGCTGATCCTCTGCAAGACATTCGTGTGCATACTCAAACAGCCGAGGCCTATTTTGTGAAGGCTGGGAATTATATCCAAATTCTAGATGTGGACGGTCGCCAGTGCACAGATTTTGAATGCTTCAGCGCCCGAAAGCTGGACAAAGGCATCGAGCACGCGCTTGACGTCACAACGACACGCACGTTGATGGGGCATGCCTATCCGATGCCGGGTTTGCATGCGAAATATTACGATCAGGAAATGGTGCCGTTGGTTGAGGTCGTGCAGGATACTTGTGGTCGTCATGATGCCTTCGCTTTGGCGTGTTCGGCAAAGTATTACGATGACATCGGGTATCCAGGGCACATCAATTGTTCGGATAATTTCAACGGAGCGTTGGCCGAATTCGGCGTAACAACGCGCCCTGGTTGGATGGCGATCAATTTCTTTTTCAACACGCAGATCGATGATCACGGTGTGATGCATTCTGACGAACCATGGTCGCGACCGGGGGATTACGTTTTGCTGCGCGCGCTTACCGATATCGTCTGCGTGTCCAGTGCTTGCCCCGATGACACATCACCTGCCAACGGCTGGAATCCCACCGACATCCACGTGCGGACTTATTCCGGCAAAGAGACATTCCAGCGCGCCATAGCTATTCGCGCGACACCAGATGCGGAGCCTAAAATGACCAAGCAAACCGGATTTCACGATAGCTTTGCAAAACACACCTGCAACTTTGTGGAATATAACGGCTATTGGTTGCCCAATTGCTTTGCGGATGCCGGACCTATCGCGGAATATTATGCCTGCCGCCAAGACGCAGTGATCATGGACCTATCACCCCTGCGCAAGTTTGAGATCAATGGCCCCGACGCCGAAGCGCTGTGCCAATATGTCTTCACCCGCAACATCAAGACGCTGCCTGTTGGCGGGGTTGTCTACACGGCAATGTGTTACGAGCACGGCGGCATGATCGATGACGGCACAGTATTTCGCCTCGGGCGCGATAATTTCCGCTGGATCGGCGGCAGTGATTATGGTGGCGAATGGATACGCGAACAGGCGGAAAAGTTGGGGCTAAAGGTGCTGGTGCGCTCCTCAACGGATCAGCTGCACAACGTGGCTGTGCAGGGCCCAAAATCGCGCGACCTCTTGCGGGATATTATTTGGACGGCACCGCACAATCCCGAATTCGACCAGCTCGCATGGTTCCGCTTTACCCCGGCGCGCCTTCGCAATGAAGCAGGCACGCCGTTGGTCATTTCACGTACGGGCTACACGGGCGAACTGGGCTATGAGGTGATGTGCCACCCCAAACACTGCGCCGATGTTTTTGATGCGATCTGGGGGGCAGGGCAGGGCTGTGGCTTGCGCCCAATGGGTCTTGAAGCCCTCGATATGGTGCGCACAGAAGCGGGTTTGATTTTCGCAGATTATGAATTCTCTGATCAAACCGATCCGTTTGAGGCAGGCATCGGTTTTACCGTTCCGCTGAAATCCAAACCGGATGACTTTGTCGGCCGTGATGCGCTGATCCGGCGCAAGGAGCACCCCATGCGCAAGCTGGTTGGCCTTGATATTGGAAGTGGAGTTGACGTCAATCACGGCGATTGCATCCACATTGGTCGTGCGCAGATTGGCGAAGTGACGTCGGCGATCCGATCACCGTTACTGGGCAAAAATATTGCGATGGCGCGGGTTGATGTTGCACATGCGGATGCGGGCACTGAGGTAGAGATTGGCAAACTGGATGGGCACCAAAAACGGCTGCCTGCCGTTATTCGACCAGACTTAGCAGCGTATGATCCCAAAAAAGAACGCCCGCGAAGCTAAGCGCGCACCCTGTTCGGGTTATCCCAATCGCTCTGAGGTGAAGGCGCCTGATCAGGTTGGGTAGACGACAGTTTTGGTGCCATTCAAGAACACGCGGCGGTGAAAATGCGCGTGGATCGCGCGGGACAAGGCCTGACTTTCTACATCGCGCCCCAATGACACGTGGTCCACTGGGGATTGCGCATGCGTGACGCGCAGGATGTCTTATTCGATGATCTTGCCCGACATCTTTCGACAGATCTGATCGGACAGGATTTGCATGTAGCGCGCCAGAACAATCAAATCCGCGCAGGATTTTTCGACCACCAGCATGATTTGACTTCGGTCTCTGACTCGCCGAAACCATCCGCCAACCTGGTGAGCATCGTACTGCCGTCGGCAATATTGCAGTTGTTGCCCGCAAGGTGGTTCGCGATTGCCGCAAGGATGCCGCGCTTGGACTGGGATGTTACGGCATGGGCGTATTTTCGCATTAAAGCGGTCATGTTCCCCGCCCATAGACCGCCCCCCTTCTTTTAAAGGGGGCGATGTCGCTGATGGGGGGGGGCTTGGTTTAGTTTTGCAGATAGGCCTCGAGGCTGTCGTCAAGCGCATCTTTCCACGGCGTATGGTGCTTGGGCGCCATAGTGCCGGTGATGACAGATTTGTAACCGTTATCGCGAAACGTCATGATGTTTTTCTTCTTATGGCCCTTCCATTCTTTGAAGGCCTTGCAGGCACCTTCTACGTCAAAGGACGGATAGTCGGTTTCCGAAATCAGTTCTTTGATGTAATCGCCCTGATACCAGATCGCATCATAGTCATCTTCGCCCGCATCTTCACGCGCGGCCCGGTCGACGACATCGGCCTTCATCGTGGCCGCGTCAGGCAAGGCGATGCGACCCATGATCACGTCACGCACAAACCAGGCTTGCGCGTCGAACATGTTGAAGGTGAACCATTGGTCCTGCATCCCGATATAGAACAGATCGGGTTCATCCAGATAGGCCACCCCCTTATACAGATCGGCAGCCGCCAATCGGTTTGCGGTTTTGAGTTTTAGGTCGTCGGGCAGGAACGGGAAGTGATGCTTGTAACCAGTGCACAAGATCACAGCGTCGACGTCTTTGGACGTGCCATCTTTGAAGTAAGCGGTGTTCCCATCCACATGGGTTAGCAAGGGGACTTCGGCCCAGTTGTCGGGCCAGTCATATCCCATGGCGGCGGTGCGGTGGCTGACGGTGATCGATTTCGCGCCGTATTTCCAGCACTGAGATCCGATATCTTCAGCAGAGTACGAGGTGCCAACGATCAGGATGTCCTTGTCTTTGAATTCCATCGCATCACGGAAATCATGGGCGTGTAGCACGCGGCCTTTGAATTTTTCAAAACCATCGAAATGGGGAACGTTCGGCGTGCTGAAATGACCTGTGCAAACGATCACATGGTCGAATTCTTCCGTATAGGTGCGATCTTCGGGCAGGTGGCAGACGGTGACTTGGAACTTGTCGCCAACCTTCTTTACCCAGCGTACGGTCGTCTCAAAACGGATCCAATCGCGGACCCCAGCACTTTGAACACGGCCTTGGATGTAATCGAACAGAACCGCGCGGGGGGGGTAGGACGCGATCTGCTTACCGAAGTGTTCCTCGAAAGAATAATCCGCAAATTCTAACCCTTCCTTCGGGCCGTTAGACCAAAGGTAACGATACATGGATCCGTGTACCGGTTCGCCGTATTCATCCAGCCCCGTCCGCCACGTGTAATTCCACAATCCCCCCCAATCCGACTGCTTTTCAAAGCAGACGATTTCTGGAATTTCGTCGTCCTTGGCTTGGGCGGATTGGAAAGCACGAAGCTGTGCAAGACCGGAAGGTCCAGCGCCGAGTATGGCAATGCGTTTGGTCATCATAGATTCCTTTTGCGACGGTTACGGGATTGCACCGATGACACCCCTGCAAGTCAATAAGTATTCCCTGCAGTAAATATTTTTTTAATATAATTATGATATTTGGCGCGTTGATCCCCTTTGGGGATGCAGGAGTGATGACGCTTTAGGCATCAGGCTGCAGGTAGAAAAGCCAAACCACAGCGCGGGTGCCCCTTAGAGATTTTTCAGGGCGGATGTCCTTTTTAGACAATGTACACAAAGGGGTTTTACCGATCCGCGCCCAAGTTTGTCATGCACAACGACGTTGGATTTTTCTTTGGAAATCCCGCAGTCGAATAGCATGCTTTCCTTGGTCGCGCTCAACCCACCATGGGCTTGGCCTTCTTCTCAGTTTGATGTGAATGCCCTTGCGGCGCAGACTGGCGTGGTTGGGAAGGGAGCGCTGGGGTTCTGGTCAATATTCGAAGGCACGTAGCACCCATGGGGCGTCTGCTGATTCTGTTGCGGGCCCGTGTGAGCGGTAACGTGGTCGCCTGACTTCTGCCTAATTCCAAGGCGAGGCGCCACATTTTTAGGCGGACCCGCATCTTTGTAAAACCTCCAAGGCATCGCTTGTTTTTTTGATCCGGAACACCCGATCGCTTTGAAAAACCGCAGTATGGAGGATTTTCAACCATGCATTGAAGTCAGCGTGCGTGTTGGCGGTCTTTACCCTCATTGGCGCCGATCACCTTCCCCATGAGGCCGTTTAGAGCGTCAAGATCCGTTTCCAATGTATGTGACTGAACTGCGATTTCCAACTTATCCCTTGAAAAATTATAATAAAACACATGCCTCGCGCTGTCAGGGCCGCGGTCCGCCATCGGAATGAGCATCTTTGCCATCCGTGAGCGCAGTTCGAGCTTAAGCGCTATGTCGTTCAGGAATAAGCGGCCAATGCAGCACATATCGCTATCCCCATCAATTCTCCGACCTGTCGCAGATCGGTCGAAACGGGCGCGCGCATTGCATTTTTGTTGCGATCATCGGCAGGAAACATAGTTTCACTGGAGGTAAAGAATTTCTAGCCAGAAGAAAAGTTCCGTGGTTCATTTTGGGGACGACCCGCACTGCAAGAGGTCGGCCACATAAAACATTAACCGACAAGGGAACGAAACCGTGGAAGAACAACTCGCCGAATTAGTAGCGCAGGTCGCTGCTATAGAAACGAAAGGCAATCTGACGAACACGATGTTCGCAGAGCTTTATTATTACCTCACCATTCCGTTGATGATCATCATTCACGCGGGCTTCTTGGCCTATGAGATGGGCGCATCGCGCGCCAAAAACGCGTTGTCATCGGGCGTGAAAAACATCCTCGCATTCGCGTTCGTAATTCCGGCATTTTATTTCTTTGGCTGGTGGGTCTACTGGGGCTTCCCAACAGGTCTGACACTGTCAGAAGGCGCAAACGGTATTTCCGGCGCGGCCTATGCAAACGCCATCGCTTGGCCTTGGGGTGAAAGCGCCGCCTACATGGGGCCAAACACAGAAGACCAGATCGACGGTGTTTTCTGGGGCGCGTTTGCGCTGTTCGCGGCGACCACGGCCTCCATCATGTCGGGCGCGGTGATCGAACGCATCCAGACAGTCGGCTTTGTTATCTGTGCAATCGTTCTTGGTGGCTTCAGCTGGACGCTGGCTGCTGCTTGGGCTTGGCACTCGGATGGCTGGTTGGTCACTCAGTGGGGTGTTCACGACTTTGGCGCCGCTGGGTTGGTACACGCAGTTGCCGCCTTCTTTGCGTTGGGTGTTTTGATTAACCTTGGCCCACGTCTTGGTAAGTTCAATGAAGATGGCACTGCGAACGACCTTCCGGGTCACAACATGCCACTGACAGCCACTGGTCTGATGATTATTATCGTTGGGTTCTGGGGCTTCTTGATGGGGTGTGTTGTTGTTGGTGGCGAAGCGTGGTCATGGGGTGGCAACTACGCGACCATCTACGGCACGCCGACGAACCTTGGCGCATTGGCGTTTAACGTTCTGATGGCCATCGGTGGTGGTATCATCGGCGCATGGGTCTTTACCAAAGATCCTTTCTGGATGATGTCTGGTGCACTTGCTGGGATCATCTCCACCGCTTCTGGTCTGGATTTTTACTGGCCGGGCCTCGCGTTCATCATCGCGGTAGGTGCGGGGCTGCTGCTGAAGCCCGCAGCAAGCTTCCTAGAAAAGTTTGGTATTGATGACGCTGTTGGCGCTGTAACTGTGCACGGCACATGCGGCATCTACGGTATGTTGATCCTTGGCATCACTGCGGCTGGTTACCCTGCGTTGGGCGGCGAAGGTGCACCAACGATCAGCCTTATGGGTCAGATTGTCGGCTCTGTTGTTTTCATCGCGCTTGGTTTTGGCACCGGCTACGCGACATCCTTCGTCTTGAAGATGTTCGATATGCTGCGTGTTCCTGCTGCCGCTGAACTTGCTGGCCTCGACACCGTCAAGGTTCCTGCACAAGCCTACCCTGAGGGCATTTCCATCTCTGCCCCAAGTGCAACCAAAGCTTAAATAGAAGGAGTAACGACTATGGGATTTCCATTTGAACCAGCGACTTGGGAAGGTGTGTCCGGCCCAATCTTCATGGGGTATGGCGGCGCATTGCCGGGACTCTTCAGCGTAATTTCGATTGGTCTATGCATTGCCGCATTGGTAATCGGCCAAAAGGCCGAAGCCAAGAGCTATAGCAAGTACAAGAAATACGGCAAGTCAAAGTAAGACGCTGAATAATGATGCAGAGGGGCCTGTTATGCGGGCCCCTCTTGCCTGTTGGGAAACTTTGTTTAATGTCAGTCTTGAGTTTATGGAGCGCCTGAGGCTCAATCATCGCAAGCAAAGCAATATAAGTAACACGATAGGGGAAACAAAATGGCCATTCTTTGGAGAACATCCGCGCTAGCACATCGGCATGCTGAAATTGGCGGTGAGTTGGAAGATTGGAATGGCATGGGAACCGCTTGGTTCTATGACGACACACCTGAACGGGCCAAAGCAGATTACGAAGCGGTCCGTACCAAAGCGGGCCTGATGGATGTGTCTGGCCTTAAGAAGGTGCATGTTGTGGGGGCCGATGCGGCCTATGTCATCGACCGCGTCACAACCCGCAACGTCGAGAAAATCGCACCAGGCCGTTCGACCTACGCCTCGATTCTGAACTCAGAAGGTAAATTTATCGACGACTGCATCATCTACCACATCGCTGTGAATTCATGGCTAGTGGTGCATGGGACAGGTACGGGGATGGAGCAACTGGCGTCGGTTGCTGCGGGTAAGAATTGTGAAATCCTCTTTGATGACGATCTGCATGATATGTCCCTACAAGGGCCGGTGTCAGTCGATCTTTTAGCGCAGGAAATTCCTGCAATCCGCGATCTCGCGTATTTCGGCCTGATGCAAACGCGGCTTTATGGCCGTGATGTTATGATCTCTCGCACGGGATATACGGGTGAACGGGGGTACGAAATTTTCTGCCGTGCCAAGGATGCGACCCACCTTTGGGATAAAATTCTGGAAGCGGGCAAGGACATGGGGGTGCGCCCCGTGCAGTTTTCCACGCTCGATATGCTGCGGATCGAAAGTTACCTGCTGTTCTATCCTGGCGATAACTCTGAAACCTTCCCATTTGACGATGAGCCGTGCGGCGACACGCTGTGGGAGCTGGGTCTCGACTTTACGGTCTCGCCGGGCAAGCAGGGCTTCATCGGGGCGGAAAACCACTATGCGGCAAAGGACAAAGAGCGTTTTAAAATTTACGGCGTGAAACTGTCTGACAGCATGGACCAGATGGAAATGTTTGCGCGTGTTATGGCGGACGGCAAAGATGTCGGCGTGATCACCTACGGCTTGTCCTCTGAGCTGAACGACTATTCCGTCGCGATTGCACGTCTTGACCCCGGTGTCGCCAAACCGGGCACCAAGCTGACCGTCGTACAGCCAGACGGAACCGAGCTGGCCGCGACAGCCGAAGAGATGCCGTTCTACGACCAAGACAAAACCATCCGCACAGCGAAAGGGTAGGGAGGGCGCAACATGTCGAAGTTTGAATTCCCACCCAGTATCGGAAGCCGCCCTATCTGGGGAACGTTGGCCCCGCAAACAGGCAGGTCACATTTGTTTATTGCCGACGCGCAAGGCGCCGAAGCAATCCTTGATGTCGCCACACCCGAGTTGATGAAAACAGGACATATCGTTTTCATCAGCCGTGGGACGGATTACGCAGATAAGTTGCGGGCCTTGGCGCCTGCGCAGTTTTACGAAGGGCCAACCTATGACGCAGCGTTGCCGCGCATAAAACGTGTGCTCAGCGATGCGAAAATGGGGATGCAAGTCTACCTTGCGGGGACCGAAAGCCTGATGGGACAGGCGACAAACGAGGCAACCTCGGCAGGGGTGCCGCTGGCTGCAATCCAAACGGAACACCGTGGATCGACGGCGCGGCGGATGCAGTGTGTGCACTGCAAAGGGTTTACCGAGGATGTGGAGACGGATCCGTTCGTGTGCAGCCATTGCGGATTGAACCTGTTTGTGCGCGACCATTACTCGCGCCGACTGGCCGCTTATCAAGCCGTTTGCGTGGATGCCGAAGACCCAGGCAACGTCCCAGCCCAAAAGGGGATTTACGAATGAGCGCGCCGCAGAAAACGAAATCCGGTCCCGCGCAAATTGACGTCATCGTTAGTGCGGTTGTCCCGCAAACCGAATTTGTGACGCGGTTCGAATTTACCCGCGCGGATGGGACAGATTTTCCGCCGTTTTCAGGTGGTGCCCATACCGTTGTCACCATGCAGGACGGAACGCGCTCGCGGCTCAATCCATATTCCCTCATGTCCGATCCTGCCGACCTATCGACCTATGCGATTTCGGTCCGCCGCGAAGACGAAGGGCGGGGGGGATCGATGTTCATGCACAGTCAAGTCGCCCAAGGCGACGCGATGACACTGACCAATCCGGTGAACTTGTTCAGCCTCGATCTTCGGGCCAAGAAACACATCTTTTTTGCAGGCGGCATCGGGATCACGCCGTTTCTGGCGATGATCGGCCAGCTGGAACAAAACAACGGAAATTGGGAATTGCACTATGCGTCCCGTACCCCTGAACACGCAGCCTATGCAGATATGCTTTTGGCTAAATTTCCAACCAAGGTTCATGTCTATTACAGCAGCGCAAATGACCGCATTCCGCTTGCCGACGTATTGGATGGTCAGCGTCTTGGTGCGCATGCCTATGCCTGCGGACCAAAGCGGTTGATCGACGGTGTTCACGACACAGCGACTGGCCTTGGCTGGCCAGACACAAACGTCCACTCCGAGGAATTCCTAGCCCCTGCCGCCGGTGCCCCGTTTGAGGTCCGCCTGTGCCAATCGGACAAGACAATCACCGTTGGCGAACACGAAAGCCTGCTCGAAGCGTTGGAGCGCGAAGGTGTTCCTGCGCCATTCTTGTGCCGTGGCGGGGCGTGCGGCCAGTGCGAAACTGATGTTGTCGGCAGCGAGGGTGAGCTTATTCACCGCGACCACTGGCTCGATGATGAAGAGCAGGCCAGCGGCCAAAAAATCATGCCCTGTGTCAGCCGCTTTGCCGGTGAATTGTTGGAGATTGATCGATGAGTATCCAGTTCAACGACGAAACCTTTCGGGACGATTATTCATTCCATAATTCTGAATGGGCGATCAAGCGGTTCCCGTTTCCGTTCCATGAAGACAGCTATATGTATTCCATGAATGCGGAACAACATCAGGGTGGGCCAGCGGGGTCTGTCTATGAAAAACGGTTCGATGTGGATGAACACTACGTCTCAGAAATGCAGGACCGCGCAAAGGTACTGGCGGATGATCCGCTGCGCTGCCAATCCCTGCCGCATATGACCTTGGCGGGGTGGGATTTGCTTGAGCTGATCATGATCTCCAAATCCGAAGATTATCCAGACCTGTTTGAACTGCACCGCGATGGCAATCATTGGCGTTGGGTGAACAAGCCGCTTGGCATTGATGATACATTCACCTTTTTGGATGAGTCCACGCTGCCTTACGGTCCGATGGAATACATCACCCGTCAAACGCAGGGCGATTTTGCCTTGCTGGATCAGCGCGAGGAAAACCTCTGGATGGATGCAGGCATGGTCACCACGCAGGCTGACTGGTCGCTGGATTTTGACATCGGGATGAACTTTTTTGAATGGCATGCCCCTGTGCCAAAGGCCAACGAAATGGGAATTTTCAAACGCGCGTTGAAGTATCTCACGAACATTCCGCAGGGGTCACCGGGACGGCGGCTGAATTGGACGATGACAGTGAACCCGCTGCTCGATACCTCGCCGGAAAACTACCATAAATGGGGGGTTCAGAAGACGACGTTGACGCCGGAAAACATCGGCGCGAAACAACATCTGCGGGTCGAACTGCAAACCTTCTATCGCATGCCACGGTCCAACGCGCTGGCTTTCCCGATCCGTTGCTATCTGTGTAGTTTTCAAGATCTGATGACGATGCCTAAATGGGGCCGCCGCTTGCACCGCGTGATACGCGAACTGCCAGACGAATTGGCGACCTATAAGGGTTTCATCGACAACCGCCCCATGATGTTGGACTACCTGTCGAAATTTGACGACGGGTTACCGACAAGCCCCGGTATTTTTCCGGAACCAGAGACTGAGCCACCTCTGAAAGTCTAGGGTGGTCAGCTTTTTAGGGGTTGGCGGATGCACAATAATTCGCGCGACCGCAACACCGTCGCGCGTGCTGAGACGGGTGTGTTGGCGTCTGGCATCTGCAGAGCGGACAATCCTGTTATCCCCGTCAAAGATCGCTCGGCAGCGAGGCGAACGGCAGATTAGGGTCGTGAGTGACCCAACAAATATAAATTAGAGTTCTAGATGGGTGATGGTCGTAAGGCTGTGAAATTTACGCTGAAGGCGCAGCGCTTGGGGGCCGAGCGTGTGAATTTTCGGATCTACACCAATGCGACAGAAACTCGTGAATCAAAAAGAGGAAATGATCTGCTATGCCCCAGACACCTGTCTGGCTTGGTCAAAGTTTCAAGTGGGACCGGTTAGGTTCCAAGTTTCACTGAGCATCACAGAGTTAAGAGAGATTTGGCTGGGGTGGTAGGATTCGAACCTACGGTGCACGCTACCAAAAAGCGTTGCCTTACCACTTGGCTACACCCCAACGTGAGCTGTTAAATAGGGCGGGTTGGCGCGGTGTGCAAGCCTTTATCGGCGATAAATGTGCACTATTTTCAGTTATTCTTGATCTGCGTTTTCACGGAGCAGATCGCTATGCTCTTCAGCGCGTTCTAGGTCCACGATTTGGGCTAATTGCTTGTCCTCCAACGCATCGACGTCCTGCGCTGGCGCTGGGGGGACGTCAGGGCCTTCAAATTCTGGGGCAGGGGCGGGGGATCCCTCAGCGGTGCCCAAAATGGCGCTCCCGTTTAACAGACGGTAGGCTGGAGGCTGTGCAGCGATGCCTGCCGTATCATAGGCGGCTTGGACAAGACGAATCGCCTCGGATCGGGCGAGAACGATGCTGGTGTCGTTTTGATTGATCCATGCAGCCATTCCCATGGTCACCCAGCTGTCGTCCACCGAATCAATCCAAACAGATGCATGCGGCGTTTCCAGAACAAAGGGTAGGTTTTCGATTGTCGCCATGGCGATGGTTTGGGCGTGGGCCAGATCGGCCTCTGGCGATACGGCCAGTTGAAATGTGAAGCGCCGCTCGGCGTTGCGCGAGAAATTCACGATGCGGCTTTTGAAGACGGTCGCGTTGGGGATGCGGATGTGGTTGCCATCAAAGCTGAGCAGGATTGTCGCGCGTGAGGTCAGGCGGATCACCTTGCCTGTGTCGCCCTCAATCTCGACAGTGTCATGCGGGCGAAAGGGTTGCCGTATCGACAGCATGATGGACGCGATGAAGTTCTCGACCGTGTCGCGCACCGCAAAACCAATCGCAAGGCCAACGATGCCAGCGGCCCCCAATATCCCCGACAAAAGCGCCGTGGCGTTCAAGATATCCAGCGCCACAACCAATGCGCCAATGACAAAGGCCAGCCGGAGAACTTGTCGGTAGATGTCTGCGATAAACGCATTGGGCGCCAGCCTGTCCCACGGTTGTTTGCGCCGCGCGATGGCAAAGCCGATGATGACGATAATGACAAATAGGGAAACGGCAACCATGGCCAGCGGCAAGAAGGTGACCGCTTGTTTGCCGCGCGCCTTGAACCGTTCAATCGCGGGGTGGAGGCGTTGCATGATGTCGGTCGTTTCGGCGACTTCGTTTTCGATGGCCACCACGCCTTGGACCCGCCCAACCAGATCATTCAGGCTATGGGCTGTGGTCATGTCCAGCGTGCTGCCTTGCAACGTCACAATGCCCGAGCTGACAGCGACAGTGACATTAGTAAAACCGTCCAGCTCCTCCAGAATGTCGCGAATCCGGTTTTCGATGGCAGTATCTTGTGCGGCACTGTCATCGATGGTGATGGTGCCAGAAGGTTGATCGGTTGTCTGTGCCTGCAGTCCAAGCGGCAGCAGCAGGCACAGCAATATTGCAATGAGGCGCATGAAAAAGTCTCTTTAAAAGGTCACGTGTAATAATGACCTCAGCCTAGACGCGCCTTACCGGTTTGGCAAATCCAGCTGGGTCAGCTGCAATCCACAAGGACGGCACCAGCACGGGCACCTGCCAAGACGGCCTCATGGGCGGCAACGCAGTCGGACAGGGGATAGATCTGCGCAACGGGACAATGCAAAGCGCC
>JBDVSG010000151.1:0-24694 GCA_039967155.1 Sulfitobacter sp.
TGTCTTGTGCAGCGGGTAGCCGTCAGGCGCCGTCGACAGGGCTGTGCCGACTTCGGTCAGGGTTTCTGGCGCAATGGCGGTTTTGCCACGTTGGTAGTTCTTATCCTTGGGGGTTTCCAAGTTAGACCATTTACCATCAAGCCAATCAGCTTTGTTGGGGCGGTATTCTTTGCCTGCTTCGAATTCGTGGTTTAATTTGGCTTGGAATTGCGCCTTCATATCCTCGATCTCGCCCTCAGGGATAAGGCCATCCTTGACCAAACGGTCGGTGTAGAGCGTGAGCGTGGTCTTTTGTTTTTTGATCTTCTTATACATGACGGGGTTTGTGAACATCGGTTCATCCCCTTCATTGTGGCCAAAGCGGCGGTAGCAGATCAGGTCGATGACCACGTCTTTGTGGAACTTCTGGCGGAACTCGGTCGCGACGCGCGCGGCGTGCACCACGGCCTCGGGATCATCGCCGTTGACGTGGAAAATCGGCGCCTCAACAACAAGCGCGTTGTCGGTCGGATAGGGGGACGAGCGCGAGAAATGCGGCGCGGTGGTAAAACCGATTTGGTTGTTCACAACGATATGCATTGTGCCGCCGGTTTTATGACCGCGCAGGCCTGACAGTGCAAAACATTCCGCTACAACGCCTTGGCCCGCAAAGGCCGCATCGCCGTGCAGCAGCACTGGCATGACCGCGGTGCGGTCGGTATCGCCCAGCTGGTCTTGTTTGGCGCGGACCTTGCCGATGACAACGGGGTTCACCGCCTCTAGGTGGGAGGGGTTGGCCGTCAGCGACAGGTGCACATTGTTGCCGTCAAATTCACGGTCAGAGGACGCCCCAAGGTGGTATTTCACATCGCCAGAGCCGTCGACGTCTTCGGGTTTAAAGCTGCCGCCCTGAAATTCGTTGAAAATCGCGCGATAGGGTTTTTGCATGACGTTTGCCAATACAGACAGCCGGCCACGGTGGGGCATGCCAATCACGATGTCACGGACACCCAAATTGCCGCCGCGCTTGATGATCTGTTCCATCGCGGGGATAAGGCTTTCGCCTCCATCAAGACCGAAACGTTTGGTGCCCATGTATTTTACATGCAGGAATTTCTCAAAACCTTCGGCTTCTACCAGCTTGTTCAAGATCGCTTTGCGGCCTTGTTTGGTGAAGTGAATTTCCTTGCCGTAGCCTTCGATCCGCTCTTTGAGCCAACCCGCTTCTTCGGCGTTGGAGATGTGCATATATTGCAGGGCAAAAGTGCCGCAATAAGTGGTTTTCAAGATGCCCGTGATCTGGCGCATGGTTGCGATTTGCAGACCCAAGACATTATCGATGAAAATCGGACGGTCGAGATCTGAATCTTTGAAACCGTAGGAGGCGGGGTCCAGTTCTGGGTGGTTATCGGTTTCGCGCATGCCCAGCGGATCAAGATCAGCTGCAAGGTGGCCACGGATACGGTAGGCGCGGATGATCATGATCGCGCGGATGCTGTCCAGCACAGCGCGTTGGATTTGGCTATCCGTGATTTCGACGCCTTTGGCTGCTGCCTGTTTGGCGATCTTGCCGCCTGCAGCTTTTGCTTCGACGGGCCATTCGCCTGTAAGAGCATTCGTCAGGTCATCCGCCGGCATCGGGGGCCAGTCGCCGCGCGCCCAAGAGGGGCCAGAAGCCTCCTCTTTGACAGCCTTTTCTTCGTCGCCCAACGCTTGGAAGAATTCCTGCCAGCTTGCGTCCACTGCATTGGGATCATTGGCGTATCTGGCATACATCTGCTCGAGATACTCGGCGTTGTGGCCTTGCATGAAGGAAGATGCGTGGAATTGGTCGTTGGCTGAATTGTCGGTCATGGCGAGGCCTCATTGGAGAACAACTTGACGATTGAAACGGCGGCGGAACATCCGCCGCCGTAGAGTAGTCGGATTTATGCCAACAAGGGCTTAACCCTTGGCGATGGCTTCTTGAACAGCTTCACCAAGTGTCGCTGGGCTGTCTGCCACAACGATACCAGCTTCGCGCATGGCGTTGATTTTGCTTTCTGCATCGCCCTTGCCGCCCGCGACAATCGCACCAGCGTGGCCCATGCGGCGGCCTGGAGGGGCTGTGCGTCCCGCGATGAAACCAGCAGTTGGTTTCCAACGGCCTTTTTTCTTCTCATCTGCAAGGAACTGCGCTGCTTCTTCTTCTGCTGTACCGCCGATTTCACCGATCATGATGATCGATTGTGTTTCAGGGTCCGCAAGGAACATTTCCAGCACGTCGATATGTTCGGTGCCTTTGATCGGGTCGCCGCCGATGCCCACAGCGGAGGATTGGCCAAGGCCCAGATCAGAGGTCTGCTTGACCGCCTCATAGGTCAATGTGCCCGAGCGCGAAACAACGCCACAAGAGCCACGTTTGTGAATGTGGCCCGGCATGATGCCGATTTTGCATGCGTCAGGTGTGATAACGCCGGGGCAGTTTGGCCCGATCAGGCGGGATTTGGAGCCGTTCAGGGCCCGTTCAACGCGCATCATGTCCAGAACAGGGATGCCTTCGGTGATGCAGATGATCAATTCCATCTCGGCGTCGATCGCCTCAAGAATGGAATCTGCTGCGAAGGGGGGAGGAACGTAGATCACGGAGGCGTTCGCCTCGGTCACGTGTTTGGCCTCATGGACAGAGTTGAACACGGGCAGGTCAAGGTGGGTCATCCCGCCTTTGCCAGGTGTTACGCCGCCAACCATTTTGGTGCCGTATGCAATTGCTTGCTCGGTGTGGAATGTACCCTGTGAGCCGGTGAGGCCCTGACAGATTACTTTTGTGTTTTCGTTTACGAGGACTGCCATTTCAGTCGCCCTTTCTGTTTTCTTTGCCGATGTTGACCCAAGCAATTTTGCGGTGGCTTTAGGTGTCCGGCGTTTTACGTTTGGCGTCGCGGCGCGGGGCCGCAACGCTGGCATCATTCGGAGTAACTTAGCCTTTAACCGCTTTTACGATTTTCTGTGCGCCGTCTTTGAGGTCATCAGCGGCGATCACATCTAGGCCGGAGTTGTTGATGATGGCTTTGCCTTCTTCAACGTTTGTGCCTTCCAGACGGACGACCAATGGCACTTTCAGACCGACTTCTTTCACCGCGGCGACAACGCCCTCAGCGATAACGTCGCAACGCATGATGCCACCAAAGATGTTAACCAAGATGCCTTTGACCTGCGGGTCGGAGGTGATGATTTTGAACGCTTCGGTCACTTTCTCTTTGGTGGCGCCGCCACCAACGTCGAGGAAGTTCGCAGGCTCCGCGCCATACAGTTTGATGATGTCCATTGTGGCCATCGCCAGACCCGCACCGTTCACCATGCAGCCGATTTCACCGTCAAGTGCGATGTAGTTGAGGTCGTATTTGGAGGCCTCAAGTTCTTTGCTGTCTTCTTCGGTCTCGTCGCGCAATTCCGCAACTTCGGCTTGGCGGTACATGGCGTTGCCGTCAAAGGATACTTTGGCGTCGAGCACTTTCAGGTCACCACTGTCTGTAACGATCAGCGGGTTGATTTCCAGCATTTCCATGTCGCGTTCAATGAACGCTTTGTAGAGCAGACCCATCAGGCCAACGCATTGCTTGACGGCTTTGCCGGTCAGGCCCAATGCGAACGCCACGCGGCGGCCGTGGAAGGCTTGGAAGCCTGTTGCTGGATCGACAGAGAAGTTGATGATTTTCTCTGGTGTGTTTTCGGCGACTTCTTCGATGTCCATGCCACCTTCGGTGGAGCAGACGAAGCCTACGCGTGATGTTTCGCGATCAACCAGCAAAGCGAGGTACAATTCGGTTTCGATGCCCGAGCCGTCTTCGATGTAGATGCGGTTGACTTGCTTGCCGGCAGGGCCGGTCTGATGGGTCACCAAGGTGCGGCCCAGCATTTTTTTGGCTTCTTCAGCGGCTTCAGCCACAGATTTGGTCAAACGCACACCGCCAGCGTCGCCAGCGTCTGCTTCTTTGAATTTACCCTTGCCGCGGCCACCTGCGTGGATCTGCGCCTTGACCACCCAGAGAGGACCGTCAAGTTCGGCTGCTGCGTTCTTGGCATCTTCGGCCTTGAGCACAACACGCCCATCGGAAACTGGCGCGCCGTAGCTGCGCAGGAGGGCTTTCGCCTGATATTCGTGGATGTTCATAGAAACGGTCCCGTCTTTGGTTTTGATCCTGTGTGTTATACGCAGGTTCGCTAATATTTCCTGAACACCATTTCTTAGGTTGACCAATAAATCCACAGAAAAGTGACATTTGTGATCACGCGTTAAATGCGTGTGATCACAAAACTGGAAATGCAAGCCGCTCGTGGCCCGAAGGTGATCCCCAAAAGGGGAATCGCAGCAGTAAATAAGGGGGTTGTTCTGCCTCAGTTCGGGCACCAGCCACAAGAGGGACCAGGTGATTTGTGGTCCAGCGGCCTGAATTCTGCGCCCTTCGTGGCGTGAACGGTGGGCGCTGGCGCCTGAGTTTTTGCCGCGTCGGGCAGACCTAGGTCGGGATCAGCGCCCAGTAGTCCAAGTCTAGCAAAACTGTGGGAAGGTATTTGCCATCTTCGCCGCGCAGCTCAAACGGGTTGCCCCCTTTGGTTGCCACCAGACGCAGACGAAGCGCGCCAACCCCAGGGGCGGAAGTGGGGGCTTTGTCGAGCACCTCGCTCCATGCGCGCACGGTATCGCCGGACAAACAAGGGTTCGCATGCGCGCCGCCGTTCAAACCGACAACCATCTGGGCATTTGCCAGCCCGTTGAAGGACAGCGCCCGCGCCATTGAGATCACGTGACCGCCGTAGATCAAGCGGCTGCCGTCGGGACGTGCGGAGGTGTCAAAATGCACTTTGGCCGTGTTTTGCCACAGGCGGGTGGCCATCATGTGTTCGGCCTCCTCAATCGTTACGCCGTCCACATGGTCAATTTTTTCACCGATTTCATAGTCGCTCCAGCGGTGCGGTTCCCCCGCAAGATCGAAGTTGTATGCGCTGAAATTAAGCCCGTCAGGCAGGACCAGATCGCTGGGATCAATGGCTTTTGGCAGATCGGGAACGACAGTTTCGGGCGCGGGGGCATCTGCGTCGCGCTTGCGCACCATTACCCAGCGGACATATTCCATCACGGTCTCATCGTGCTGGTTCAGGCCAGTGGTGCGCACATAGACCACACCCGTTTTCCCATTTGAGTTCTGCTTCAGTCCGATCACTTCGGATTGAGACCGCAGCGTGTCGCCGGGCCAGACGGGCAACAGCCAACGCCCTTGGGCATAGCCGAGGTTTGCAACCGCATTCAGCGACACGTCTGGCACGGATTTCCCAAAGATCACATGAAAGGCGATCATGTCATCGAGCGGGCTGAAGGGCAGGCCGCAGTCTTGGGCAAATTGATCCGAGGAATAAAGCGCATGGCGCGCTGGGTAGAGCGCATGGTAGAGCGCGCGCTCACCCATTTTTACAGTACGCGGCACGGCATGTGTCAGGATCTGGCCGACGTGGTAATCTTCAAAGAAATTACCTGAATTTGTCTTCGTCGCCATTCTACTGGGCCCCTAGTTTCGTGTCGGGGGTGTAGGTGCCTTCGACCTCTTTCACTACCGACTGGCCACACCGCATGATCCCCGCCGCATGGTCCCATGTTTGCGTAGGAGAACCGTGCAGTTCCCATCCTTTGTTGAGCGCTTCTGTCACTTTGTGACAAAAGGCGGCGGTGTCTTCTTCGGACAGGAAGCGATAAAGTTTCATAGTTTTGTGGTCTTTCAGGAGAAGGGAGAAACGCCAAGAAGTGCGTGAATGGAGGTGATCACGATGAACATAACCAGCGAGATCACAGCGAGGCGGATGTAGGTTGGGCGCGCAGCGCGGGCGGGGGGCGTCCAGTCGGGCTCGGCTTTGTTGATCAGAATGACAGAGCCTACGGCCCAAGCCAGAATGCCGCCAAACAAGATGACCGAGGCCAGATCGCCGTTCACCAGCAGATGCGCGATGGCCCAGATTTTCACCGCCAGCAGCTGTGGATGGCGGGTTTTATAGGCGGGCCATGCCTTTGCGCCTTTGGCCGCAGAAGACCCATAGACCCAGAGAGCAAGAACCATGAGCCCGTTGTTGAAGCCTGTAAAAATCGCTGGCGGCGTCCAGATCGGGATAAAGGCGGCCATGCGGTAGCCGACGATCATCAACAGCAAAGCAGCGACAATGGCGACCGCGATCATCCCTTTGCCAGGATTGCCCAGAGCAACCCGTTGGTCTGGCATTAAACGTTTGAAGTAATGGGCGGCAATCCAAAGGGCGACGCCGAGAATGAGGATGAACATGGCTTACTCCGTGTTGAAGGCTTTGATCGCTTCCAGTTTTGACAGAGTTTCACGGGCTGTTGCAACATGTAGGTTCTCAACGATCTTGCCGTCGACCACCGCCACGCCCTGACCAGCGGCTTCGCTTTTTTCAAATGCGGCGATCTGGCGTTGGGCCAGTTCGATTTCCCCATCAGAGGGCGAGAAAGCCAGATTGGCGACCTCTAACTGTGCAGGATGGATGAGTGTTTTGCCGTCAAAGCCCATATCGCGCCCTTGTTCACACTCCACCCGCAGGCCTTCATCATCTTTGAAGGCGTTATAAACCCCGTCAATCAAGGCAACACCGTGCGCTTTGCCCGCCAGCACACACAGCCCAAGGCCCGCCATCATCGGCAGGCGGTCCGTGCGAAAACGGGTTTGCAGGTCTTTTGCCAGATCGTTGGTGCCCATCACCATGCCTTGCAGTTTCGGGTGGGCGGCAATGGCGGCGGCATTGAGCATGCCCAGCGGCGTTTCCATCATCGCCCAGAGGGGGATCTCACCCGTAAGGGCCGCCAGCGCGTCTAGATCAGCGGGGCTGTTGACCTTTGGTAAAAGGATCGCATCGGCGCCCATTGCGGCGGCGGCTTTTGCGTCCTCAGACCCCCATTGGGTGTCCAAGCCGTTGATGCGGATGATTTTCAGGCGGCTGCCATAACCACCTGTTGCGATCGCTTCGGCCAGTGTCGCGCGGGCTGATACTTTTTCGTCTGGGGTCACGGCATCTTCTAGGTCAAAGATAATCGCGTCGGCGGGCAGGCCGCGGGCTTTGTCCAGCGCGCGGGGTTTTGAGCCGGGGATATAAAGGACAGAGCGCAAGGGGCGGGCGATTGAAGACATGGGTGGAATCCTCTGGTGGCGAAATAATGTTGCGCACAGGTGGACATTTTTTTAGATAAAGTACAAGGGAAAACATGCCGCGCTGCGGCGATTAAAGGCGCGCAACGGGCTTAGATCGGCGCGTTAACGTGGCTTTTAGGTCTTTCAGGGCAGGATTGTTTCCAGAAATCTAAGGCAATCGGGAAATCCGATCCTCACAGGGCGCTATGCCAAGAAGCGCCAGCACGATCACGGATCAAGACTGAATTATTGGGATCAAAAGGGCAGCGCGGGTGCTGTTCGTTCATCACTGGAAGGGCACTGATATGACACGTACTGCAAAATTCCTACACCTCGCGGCATTAACAGCAGCGGCTGCGACCTATGTCGCATTCGCAACACAAGCGAGCGCTCAACCGCAGCGCAATTGCGGGCCGCGCGAAAACGTGGTGACGCGTTTGGCAGAAGGCTATGGTGAGACGCGCCAGTCTGTTGGTATCGGCGCCAACAACGCAATGGTGGAAGTTTTTGCCAGCGATGAAACGGGCAGCTGGACGATCATCTTCACGATGCCAACTGGTGTAAGCTGTCTGGTCGCATCTGGCCAATCGTTTGAGGAAGTCGCAGAAGCCCTGCCGACAAAGGGCAGCGATGCTTAAGTAAGCCCGTCCCAGACCAATTTGAGCCCTGTTATCGTCAAAAGGACATATGTCAGGGCAAAGAAAGCGCGTTCTGGCACCATATGATGCGCGCGTACGCCCAGCCACGCGCCGATCAGGGCAAATGGGGCCAAAAGCAGATTGGCCTGTCCTGTCTCGAGGGTAAACATGCCCAAATACGCATAGGGTATAAATTTTGCGATGTTGATGGCCCAAAATATCAGCACCGATGTGGCCTGATACCCCGTTTTTCCTAGGTTTCGGGACAGTAGGAAGACGGCAGCGGGGGGGCCGCCTGCGTGGCTGACAAAGCTGGTGAACCCCACTGCGATTCCCGCAAGAATGCCGCCTTTGTCTGGCATGGGGCGGGCTCCTATGTGAATCCAACCGCGCTTGAGGCTGATTTGCCAGATAACAAACCCGATGGAGACAGCGCCGATCATCAGGCGCAACAGATCGGGAGAGGCGACACGGTAGAGCGCTGCGCCCAAGGCCACACCAGGCAGGCCGCCTGCAATGACCAAAAGGGCTTCCCGCAGGTGCCAGCGCCCCCAATAGGGCCGCAAGGAAACAATATCGACCAGCATCAAAAGGGGCAACATGACCCCAAGGGCAAGGCCTGGGTCGACAACAAGGGCCAGCACGGAGGCGGAGGCGAATGCGGCGCCAGAACCAAAGCCACTCTTTGATATGCCAGCAAACAGCACCGCTGGCCCCGCCACCATGAAGAACCACAGATCGAACGTCAGCATGGGCGCGGCTGTTTGGAGGCGATGTCTTGCGCGGGGGGCATGGGAATCTGGTCTCTGATGGGGTGTATTTGGAGGCGAGGCGGAGGGCGGTTCAGAATGGAAATGCCCCTAGTTGACATCAAATTGAAGGATTAAAATCCCAATGGGGCGTTGCAAAGTTGTACGAAATGAACATCGTAAATTCAATGGGTTCCAGTCTTGCTGATTAATTTACTGGCGATTGGGCGCGCTGCGGCGCGGCAACTGGAACTTGCAAGAATGGCGCGATAGGTTTAAGCCGCCGCCAAAGCAAACCTCATGGAGTACTGCAAAATGGCAAGAGCCAAAATCGCGCTTATCGGCGCAGGTAACATCGGTGGCACACTCGCGCACCTCGCAGCTGTTAAAGAGTTGGGTGACGTTGTCATGTTCGACATCGCTGATGGTCTGCCGCAGGGTAAGGCACTGGATATCGCTGAATCCGGTCCTTCCGAAGGCTTTGATGCGGCGATGTCCGGCACCTCGGATTACGCTGATATTGCAGGCGCAGACGTCTGCATCGTAACAGCTGGTGTTGCACGCAAGCCAGGCATGTCGCGCGACGATCTGCTGGGCATAAACCTGAAGGTCATGAAGTCCGTCGGCGAAGGCATCGCAGCCCACGCGCCGAACGCCTTTGTGATCTGCATCACCAACCCGCTGGATGCGATGGTTTGGGCGTTGCGCGAATTTTCCGGCCTGCCACATGAAAAAGTTTGCGGCATGGCGGGTGTTCTTGATTCGGCGCGCTTCCGTCATTTCCTCGCGGAAGAGTTCAAGGTCTCCATGCGTGACGTAACGGCATTCGTTTTAGGCGGCCATGGCGACACAATGGTGCCACTGACGCGCTATTCGACTGTTGCGGGCATTCCTTTGCCTGACATGGTGAAAATGGGCTGGACCTCGCAGGAAAAACTGGACGCGATTGTTCAGCGTACCCGTGATGGCGGTGCCGAGATTGTCGGCCTGTTGAAAACGGGCTCGGCGTTCTATGCGCCTGCGACATCTGCAATCGAGATGGCCGAAGCCTATCTGAAAGACCAAAAACGCGTATTGCCATGTGCTGCTTATGTTGATGGCGCTTACGGTCTGGATGGTTTCTATGTTGGCGTGCCAACAGTGATCGGCGCCGGTGGTGTTGAGAAAGTTGTTGAGATCGCGATGAACAAAGACGAGCAGGCAATGTTTGACAACTCTGTCAGCGCTGTCAAAGGCTTGGTTGACGCGTGCAAGGGCATCGACGGCTCCCTGAGCTAAGCGTTACCGCAGAGATTTCGAGAGGCGCGCCTGTTGCAGGTGCGCCTTTTTTCGTTTGAGGGCGAAGGGTCATTGGTGGGGCGCACATCCTGTAGCGGGGATGTCGTAATGTGGCCTGATGTGATCACAAGGGGGTGGAATCGCCCTTGTTCCTGAGGGAAACGATCAGATTATTGCAGTTCCGTTAGGGATTACAGGCTGTGTGATCACGCGGAACCTTACTGTGATCACAAAATGACGAAATCACAAAATTTCTATCAGATTTAGCGCAAACTCCCGCTCTAAACAGGGCTTGTCCCCGTGACAGTGCCGAAAAAATCGGTATGGATAATTGCAAGTAGCCAAAAAGGAGCCTGATATGGCCGATGTGAACCGGGGGAACCGTCCTCTTTCGCCTCATTTGACGATCTATCGCCCGCAGCTAACATCCATGACATCGATCCTCACGCGGATCACTGGCAACGCGATGCTGATTTCGGCATTGCTGATTGTGTGGTGGTTTCTGGCGGCAGCCAGCGGCGAGGGGTATTTTGCGTTCGTGAACGGCCTGCTGACCAGCTGGTTCGGCGATCTGATTATGTTCTTCTCCGTCTTGGGCCTGTGGTATCACACGCTGGCCGGTGTACGTCACCTGATCTGGGACAATGCCGTCGGCATGGACATCCCAACAGCTGAGAAACTGGGTTGGGCCTGCATTGGCGGTTCGGTTCTGTTGACGCTGATCACAGTCATCGCGGTTTAAGGAGAGCATCATGGCATATTTGACAGACCGCAAGCGCGCCTCTGGGCTGGGGTCCGCAAAATCGGGCACCGCACATCATTGGTCGATGACGGTCAGCGCGGTTGCGCTGCTGATCTTGATCCCGTTCTTTGTGTTCACATTCGGCTCGGCCTTGGGCGGGTCCTATGAAGAAATTCAGGCGTATTATGCGCGGCCTTTCCCTGCGATCGTTGCCGCGCTGACCTTTTTGGTGGGCTTTAAGCATTTTAACGGCGGGGTTCGCACCTTGATCGAAGACTATGTGCATGGCTTGTCCCAGAAAGTTGCGATCATCGTGATGACATGTGTCAGCTATGGTGCCGCGGCTGTGGGGATCTTTGCGATTGCCCGTCTGGCGCTGTAAGCGCGACCCAAAAACACGGCGCGGCGGCACAGCGATGACACGCACCGCCCGCCCATTCGATCTTGCACCCGAAGGCGCACCGACCTGCCACTAGGGTAAATCACATCCGGCCAGCGGGCCGCATATATACACGGGGTTTGACGCGGCAATGCGGGCGCACCCCAAGCATCAAGAGGGCACGATATGGCTGCTTATGAATATGAGACCCATGAATATGACGTTGTTGTTGTTGGGGCAGGTGGCGCGGGCTTGCGCGCGACGCTTGGCATGGCCGAGCAGGGGCTGAAAACGGCCTGTGTCTCAAAGGTTTTTCCGACCCGTTCGCACACAGTTGCGGCGCAGGGTGGCATTGCGGCATCGCTGTCGAACATGGGGCCGGATAACTGGCAGTGGCATATGTATGACACGGTCAAAGGCTCTGACTGGTTGGGTGACACGGACGCGATGGAATATCTGGCGCGTGAAGCCCCCAAAGCGGTTTATGAGCTGGAGCACTACGGCGTTCCGTTCTCGCGTACCGAAGAGGGTAAGATCTATCAGCGTCCCTTTGGGGGGCACACAACAGAATTCGGCGAAGGCCCCCCTGTGCAGCGTACCTGTGCGGCGGCGGACCGGACCGGCCACGCGATCCTACACACGCTTTATGGTCAGTCCCTGAAACATAACGCGGAATTCTACATTGAGTATTTCGCCGTTGATCTGGTGATGTCTGATGATGGCGTTTGCCAAGGCGTCCTGTGCTGGAAATTAGACGATGGCACGATGCACCTGTTCAGCGCCAAGATGGTTGTGCTGGCGACTGGCGGCTACGGCCGTGCCTATTTCAGCGCGACATCTGCCCACACCTGCACAGGCGATGGTGGCGGCATGGTGGCTCGTCAGGGTCTTGCGCTACAGGATATGGAATTTGTTCAATTCCACCCCACAGGGATTTACGGTGCAGGCTGTTTGATCACGGAAGGCGCGCGCGGCGAAGGCGGCTATCTGACCAACTCTGAAGGGGAGCGTTTCATGGAACGGTATGCCCCAACCTACAAAGACCTCGCATCGCGTGATGTTGTGTCGCGCTGTATGACGATGGAAATCCGCGAAGGGCGCGGTGTAGGGGACAAAGGGGATCACATTCACCTGCACCTCAACCACCTGCCGCCAGAAACGCTGGACTTGCGCCTGCCAGGGATCTCCGAATCCGCGCGCATCTTTGCCGGTGTTGATCTGACCAAAGAGCCAATCCCTGTGCTGCCAACTGTGCATTACAACATGGGCGGTATCCCAACCAACTATTGGGGTGAGGTTCTGAACCCGACGTCAGACAGCCCTGATGCAGTGTCACCTGGCCTGATGGCTGTGGGCGAGGCGGGCTGTGCCTCGGTTCATGGTGCGAACCGTCTTGGTTCCAACTCTCTGATTGACCTTGTGGTGTTTGGCCGTGCGGCAGCAATCCGCGCTGCGGAAATCGTTGATCCGAAGACGCCTGTGCCGACACCGAACCAGAAATCCATCGATGCAGCCTTTGATCGTTTTGACGGGCTGCGCTATGCCAAAGGTGCGATCCCAACAGCCGAGCTGCGCCTTGAGATGCAGCAAACCATGCAGGCGGATGCGGCGGTGTTCCGCACCGACAAAACGCTGGCAGAGGGCGAAGAGAAGATGAAGGGTGTCTCGGCCAAGATGGGCGACGTCAATGTCACCGATTCATCGCTTGTCTGGAACTCGGATCTGATGGAAACGCTGGAGCTGACCAACCTGATGCCCAACGCTGTGGCCACGATCACAGCGGCTGCCGCGCGCAAGGAAAGCCGTGGTGCCCATGCCCATGAAGATTACCCTGATCGTGATGATGTGAACTGGCGTAAGCACAGCCTGATCCGTTTCGACAAGGATGCGGCTGATCTGACATTCCGCCCCGTGCATCTTGATCCGCTGACCAAGCTGGATGAAGGCGGGATCGATCTGAAGAAAATCGCGCCGAAAGCGCGGGTTTACTAAGCATGACCGTTGCGGCGCATAGCTTTGGCATCTGGCCGCAGGCGGGGTTTTCCCCTGCCTGTGCGTTACAGGTGTTTGGCATGCGCCGCTCTGGCAACCACGCGATCATTGACTGGCTGATGCGCAATGCGCCTGAGCCAGCAAGTGGCGGCGTGTTCTACAATAACTGTAAGTTTGGCAAAAATCCGCAGCGCGCCTATGGGTCGCTGGATGTCTACGGGGCTGCGCGCAGCGTTTTGCCGCATATCGATGTGGCCGATCCAAAACGTATCGCGCAGGCTGGTGACACGCCCATGGTTGTGGTGTCTTATGAAGACCGCATGCCGCAGGCGAAGGGTGTGCCGCAAAAGGCCAGTGCCGATCTGACGGACAACAACTTTGGCCATCAGGTGATCATCTACCGCAGTTTTCTGAACTGGTCTGCGTCTTTGCTGGCCAAGCTCAAGAAGAACACGGGGTTCGGGGCAACGGACCGAATTCGCATTATGACCTTGGCCTTTGCGACCTACATCCAAGGGTTGGACCGCATATCAGAAGGCGAGGGCATTGTCGCCATTTGCTATGATGACTGGATGACATCCGAAGACTACCGCGCGGCGATCCTCGGGCAGCTGGATCTGCCCGTGCGTGATCTAAGCCGTGGCAAGGTACAGCGGTTTGGGGGGGGCTCCTCCTTTCAGAAGAAAGCGACCAGCGTCGAGAACCTCAATTCGGTCGCGCGGGACGCAGCGATGGCCAATGATGCCGAATACCAAATCCTGCTGTGGATCGCAGCACATGATCTGCGTTTCATGGAACGCCTGATCCCTCACTTTGAACAAGACGCAGAACGTCTGGCCACATTGGCCGAGACAGCAAAGCTGCGCATGACCCTACCGCCCAGAGAGGCCACATGATGAACCGAGCATTTCTTTTGATGGGGCTGTTGGCCCTAACCGCCTGCACCGAGGTGCAAGAGGCTGCGGATAAAACCGGCCGCAAGGCCGCGACTTCAGCGGTGACAGAAGTCATCGCGATCCATATCCCGCAAGTGCCAAAGCCGCTGATCGAAACCTTCACTGGCTGCGTTGTTAACAATGCCGCAGCTGTTGAAGTGCGCGAATTGGCCAAAGCATCTATTGTGGGGATTGATGACGATACAGTTGCGGTCGTGCGCACCGTCCTATCGCGCCCCGCGACCCAGACCTGCCTGCGCGAAAGCGCGACGCTCGCGAACCTGAACACACTTCTTTAAGCGCTTAGCGCGAAACCCGACACTGCCTGCCACGCCAAATGGCGACCTGAAAGAAAAGGACTAGCATCATGGTACAACTGACGCTCCCCAAGAACTCCCGCATGACCAGCGGTAAGACATGGCCCAAGCCTGAAGGTGCGACAAACCTGCGCGAGTTCCATATCTACCGGTGGAACCCAGACGATGGGAAGAACCCTGCGGTTGATACGTATTTCGTCGATCTAGACAAATGTGGGCCGATGATTTTGGACGCATTGATCAAAATCAAAAACGAGATTGACCCAACGCTGACGTTCCGTCGGTCGTGCCGCGAAGGGATTTGCGGATCTTGTGCGATGAACATTGACGGGATCAACACGCTGGCCTGTACCTATGGCATGGCCGAGGTCAACGGCGTTGTGAAAATTTACCCGCTGCCACACATGCCTGTCGTTAAGGATTTGATCCCCGACTTGACGCATTTCTACGCCCAGCATGCCTCGGTTAAACCGTGGTTGGAAACGGAAACCCCTGCGCCCGCCAAAGAGTGGAAGCAATCGGTTGAGGATCGCTCCAAACTGGACGGTCTTTATGAATGCATCATGTGCGCGTGCTGCTCAACATCCTGCCCCAGCTACTGGTGGAACGGCGACCGCTACCTCGGGCCAGCAGCGCTGTTGCACGCCTATCGCTGGATCATCGACAGCCGCGATGAAGGCACGGGCGAACGACTGGATGATCTGGAAGATCCGTTCAAGCTCTACCGTTGCCACACCATCATGAACTGCGCAAAAACTTGCCCGAAGGGTCTGAACCCTGCGCTGGCAATCAGCCAGATCAAGAAGCTGATGGTTGAACGGACTGTATAATCGACCCTCATGTTTGCTTGGTTGAAGAAATTTTTGGGCGGCGGGCGCATCACAGCACCGCCGCCCTATGTCTATTCTGGCCCTGCACTGCCTGCAGCTGATCTAAGCGGCACTGCAGAGCGCATCGCCGCGCCGCTGGTGTTTGCTAAGCCCGCAAATATCGACCCGTTTGAGACGATGTTTGGCATGGTGCGGTTGTCCCACAAGGATGAGCCATGGCCTGTTCTGGAAGGGGAGCCGCTTGCACCATTGCTGCAAATCAATCTGACACACGCACCGATGGTGCAGGGGCCCGTGCATGACCTGTGCTTGATTTCGATTTTCATTTCTGAGGCCCATTCAACGGTGCCGACGCAAATCATCGACAGCCGTACTCCAGACCCAAGCGCCAATTGGGTTTTGCGCAGTTATACCACGCAACAAGGCCTGACAATTCCGCGCCCGCCGAAGCGCCGCAACCACTTGAAGCCGTTGCTGGGGGAATGGGGGCCGATTGGCGCAGAAGCGCGGCCAGACTATGAAAATGGGGGCGCGGTCCTTGCGCAGCCATTGCAGAGCAAATTGGGCGGTTGGCCTGTGCCACTGCACGGAAAGCCGTGGTGGGCGGGGGCGCAATTGAACGACACATGGGATTTTGTCATGCAGGTTGAGAATGTGCCCGCAGCAGGCTGGCACGGATGGGGTCGCGGGGCTGCGTGTATTGCGCGGTCGCGTGAGCGGCCTCATTTGTGGGCTATTGATGTGGTGGCCTCATCATGCTGATCCTCGCGCTTCCCGTCATCATGGGGGTTGTGGCCTATCTGGCATGGCGAAACCGTGAGGTGCGGGGATGCCGCTGGCGTGCCGACAGCACAGGCGACAAGGGCGCGTTGCGCAAATACCGTTGTATGGCCTGCGGGGCTGAGGCCTTTACAGCCAGCAAGGGATCACCAGAAAGCTGCAAAAAGGATCTAGGTGGCAGCAGCTTATAAACCCAGCGTCACGCTCGACACATGTGGCGGGCCGTGTGTATCTTTTTAGTATGCAAACGGGGGCGAAGATGAGCAAATTCTCACCAGATGTAATCATTGTTGGCGCAGGGCTTGCGGGGATGACTGCTGCTCATGAGGCGGTGTTGCGGGGGCGGCGCGTGCTGCTGCTGGACCAAGAAGGTCCGCAAAGTTTGGGTGGGCAGGCGTATTGGTCACTGGGTGGGTTGTTTATGGTCGACAGCCCCGAACAGCGGCGGTTGGGGATCAAGGATAGTGCCGAAATGGCATGGAGCGATTGGCAAGGCTCGGCCCAATTTGACCGTGTCGAGGATGCCAACCCGCTTGCTTGGGCCGAGAAATTTGTAGAATTTGCAGCAGGGGATATGCGCGGCTGGCTGCACGGGCTAGGCATGCGCTGGTTTCCCATTGTTGGCTGGGCCGAACGGGGCGGATCAAGCGCGTGCGGTCATGGGAATTCGGTTCCGCGTTTTCACATTACGTGGGGGACGGGGACGGGGGTTGTGAAGCCCTTTACGAACTTGATGGTGCGTCATGCTGCTGATGGTAAGCTTAAATTGGGGTTTCGTCACCGCGTGAACAGTCTGATCGTTGAAAACGGCGCTGTGAAAGGGGTGGCTGGTGCTGTTCTGGAGGACAGTTTGGTACCGCGCGGACAATCCACATCGCGTACAGCGACGGGAACGTTTGAACACCGTGCCGAGGCGGTAGTGATCACCTCGGGGGGGATTGGCGGCAATCACGCGATGGTGCGCAAACACTGGCCTGCGCGATTGGGTCGGGCCCCGCAAGTAATGGTCGCAGGCGTGCCGGACTATGTTGATGGGCGCATGCATGGCATCGCGGCCTCGGCTGGGGCTGGGCTGATCAATGAAGACCGCATGTGGCATTATTGTGAGGGGCTTGAAAACTTCGCCCCGATTTGGCCGAACCATGGCATCCGCATTCTGCCCGGGCCGTCGTCCATGTGGTTTGACGCGCGCGGCGACCGGATGGAGGCCCCCTTCCTGCCTGGCTTTGATACGTTGGGCACGCTCAAACGGATCCTAAGCGTGGGCGAGCACAGCTGGTTCATTCTGACCCAGAAAATCATCGAAAAGGAATTTGCCCTTTCTGGATCAGAGCAAAACGAAGACCTGACCAATGGCGGTTGGCGCGAAGTCTTGCAGGCCCGCTTGGGCAAAGGGGCACCGCCCGCAGTCGAGGCGTTCAAGGAGAAAGGTGCGGATTTCATCGTGGCGGATGATCTGGAGACACTTGTGTGCCGTATGAATGCGCTAACGCCCGATGCACCCGTGAAACTGGATCATATACGGACGCAAATCCGCGCACGCGACTTGCAGCTGGGGAATAAGTTCAGCAAAGATGCTCAGATCACGGCCATTCATGGCGCACGTCATTACAAAGGTGATAAGTTGACCCGCACAGCCAAACCGCATGCAATTCTGGACGCCAAAAACGGACCGCTGATCGCGGTGCGCTTGAATGTGATTACCCGCAAATCTCTCGGGGGGCTGCATACGGACCTGCAATCTCGGGTACTGACCCCCGACGGTGAAGTGCTAGAGGGGTTGTTCGCAGCGGGGGAGGCCGCAGGCTTTGGCGGTGGCGGTTATCATGGCTATAACGCGCTGGAAGGCACGTTCTTGGGGGGGTGCTTGTTCTCTGGCCGTGTGGCAGGGCAAAACGCATGAACGCGCCATCAGATGCCGCCGCGCGCCGCGCGGTCCCGCCCGTCGTTTGCTACCCAGTCGAAACGCTGCCAACGCCTGATATGTCGATGCTGGATCGGGCCCGCGCAACCCTTCGCAAAGTTGACGAAGTCATCGTTCCCGCCCGCGATGCGGCAACTTTTTCGGTGCCAGCGGGCCATTTTTTCGCCATCACCAGCATTGAGGGCAGCCAAGTGGGCGATCTCAACCTATGGAACGCAAATGACCTGAATGAGCGTTTCTATTCTGGAAAAACGCGGGCTTTGCACGGCACGCACATCACGCGCGGCGAACAGATGTGGTCCAGCTTCCCTGCCATGCGACCCATGGCAACGATCACTCATGACAGTCTGCAATGGTACGGGATGGATGAATTTGGCGGGTCTGTACATGATGTGATTGGTACGCGCTGCGATCCTTATACAAATAACTTGTTGTCAGGCGGGCAGTACCATTATTGCTGCCACTCCAACCTCACACGGGCGCTGGCCGATCACTTGGGTATCTCCACAACAGAAGCGGAACCCTACGTGCATGATGTGCTTAACGTCTTTATGTGCACCGGCTTCACGCGCGATACAGGCCAGTACTTTATGAAAGCCAGCCCGGTTCGCCCCGGAGACCGGTTGGAGTTCTTTGCTGAAATAGACCTGCTCGGCGCGCTCAGCGCCTGCCCAGG
The DNA here is from genome assembly GCA_039967155.1 of Sulfitobacter sp. Taxonomy (GTDB): domain Bacteria; phylum Pseudomonadota; class Alphaproteobacteria; order Rhodobacterales; family Rhodobacteraceae; genus Sulfitobacter. The sequence goes on from JBDVSG010000151.1 coordinate 18,389, forward strand.
CGGCGATTGCAGCACCGTGCATTCCTCCGATCAGGCCCAATGCCACCCTTTGCTGGTCGAAGTCTTTGCTCCCGATCCCGCTAGCCTCGCAGGATGGCGCAGCCCGCCTGTGAACGGCTATCACCGCAGCCACGGGATCTGAGTCTTTTCTTTATTTAGCCTTTAAGCTCAAATCCCGCACCCACAGCGGGCTCACCCTTCGTTAAAGGCCGCTTCCAGCGCTATCTCGACCATTTCGCCAAAAGACTTTTCACGCTCCTCTGAGGGCAAAGCCTCTCCCGTTTGCAAATGGTCTGACACAGTCAACACAGCCAAAGCTCGGCGGCCATGGCGCGCGGCAAGCGTGTATAGTTCCGCTGCTTCCATTTCGACAGCCAAAATGCCATGGCGCACCATCTGCTCGTCCAGATCGGGGCGCTCGGAATAGAAAACGTCCGACGAATAGATCCCGCCGACATGGGTTTTGGTGCCTTTGGTCTGGGCCGCAGCCATAGCTGCGCGCAGCAGTTCCCAATCTGCACAGGGGGCATAGTTCAACTCTTTCATTATGCCGGATGAAGGGGTTGTGATGGTACTGGCTGTCATTGCGATGATAACGTCGCGAATGCCCACATGGGGCTGCATGCCACCGCAAGATCCAATGCGGATCAGGGTTTGCGCGTCATAGGTGCTGATCAGCTCGTTTGCGTAAATCGACAAGGAGGGCATGCCCATACCTGACCCTTGGATCGTCACGCGATGCCCCCGCCATGTGCCGGTAAAGCCCAGCATGCCGCGGACCTCATTCACCAATTCGGCGTCTTCCAGAAAGGTTTCGGCGGCCCAACGCGCGCGGTATGGGTCACCGGGCATAAGAACAGTAGGAGCGATTTGGCCAAGTTCGGCACCGATATGGACGGTCATAAGTTGGGTTCCTTTTGGGTTTGGGGTAGGATGCCCAAGCTACAAGTGAGGTGCAAGCTTGATAGGTAAATACATGCCAGCTTACTTGTGAAAGAGGCGGGGTGCTGGCTGTCGTCAATAGGGGGAGGGGGTACGCCTATGCGTGGGGCAGGCGGGTTCGATCCGCAATTAAAAAGGGTCGATACAAATTCGGATCAATTAGCGTTATGCACGCTTGGGTTGAATATTGCTTAGGCAAAGCACTGATCTTCGTAGAGGATCCTCATAACAATGAGAACCCACTACAGAAATTAAAAAAACTACATTCTCGCAAGGGTGGAATTAATTGTGATTACATTCCCATTAGAATGGAGCCGCTATTGGATCTCCAGAGTAGTTGGATCAACGCCCCTTGCAACCTCAGCGCGAAACCAATTCGGCTGACGGCCTTTTCCCGTCCATGTGCGGGTGGTGTCGGCGGGGTCCGCGTATTTCGGTTTGGAGGGGGTTGTTGATTTTTTTGGGCCGCGTTTCTTGCCGGCCGTTAGGGGGCGATCTTCGCTCAACTCATTGAGAAGAAAACCGTATTCGGCAGCGGCACGTTCAGCAGCTTTTAGCGCTTCGCGTCGATCTCGTGCTTGCGCGGCTATGAGCGCTTTCTTTACATCTGCCAAAAGATTTTCGAGTTCTTTACGGCTCATACTCTTTAGGTCGGTATTCATTAAACAGATTCCTTCGTTACACAAGTGAGCCTTTATCTCATGTAAATAGGAACCGCAGCAATAATTATTTCTTCAATTAGAATTACCTCACGGCATCTTGTTGTGGGTCAGCGAGCGTAACAATATCTGCCATAATGGTATTCAATTCGAAGTCTTTTGGCGTATAGACACGTGATACGCCCATAGACAAAAGCCGCTTTGCGTCATCATCAGGAATAATTCCGCCGACAATTACAGGGATATGACCTAAACCCGCGTCGGTCATTTGGGACATCATATCTTCGACCAATGGAATGTGGGACCCAGATAGGATGGACAGACCGACAACATGGGCGTCGTCATTCTGCGCGGCAGCAACGATTTCAGAAGGGGTCAGGCGAATACCTTCATAGGCGATGTCCATGCCGCAGTCGCGCGCGCGCACAGCGATTTGTTCGGCCCCGTTAGAGTGACCATCAAGCCCGGGTTTGCCCACAAGGAATTTCAAGCGGCGGCCCAGACGGTCACTGACCGCATCAACAGCTGAGCGCAATTCATCCAGACCTTCGGTTTTGTTCGACCGCCCTGTGCCGACGCCCGTTGGTCCGCGGTATTCCCCGTGCACGGCACGCATTTGTGCGGCCCATTCCCCCGTGGTCACCCCTGCCTTTGCCGCAACGATGGAGGCGGGCATGATGTTGCGCCCTTCCTCGGCCGCTGTGCGTAGGTCCTTCAAGGCCGCCTGAACGGCGCTTTCATTTCGGGCTGCGCGCCACGCGTTCAGGGTGTCGATTTGTTCTGCCTCGACCGCCGGGTCGACGACCATAATACCGCCATCGCCTGTCATTAGGGGCGAGGGTTCGCCCTTTTGCCATTTGTTCACGCCGACGACGACGGTCTCACCTGCCTCAATCCGGCCAAGGCGTTCTGCGTTGCTGTCCACAAGGCGGGATTTCATGTAGTCGATGCCTTCAATGGCGCCGCCCATGCTATCGATATGGGCCAGCTCGGCGCGCGCGCCAGTCTTTAGCGCTTCGACCTTGGCGTCCACGGCAGGGTTGCCGTCAAACAGGTCGTCGAATTCCAACAGGTCCGTTTCATAGGCAAGGATCTGTTGCATGCGCATGGACCATTGTTGGTCCCATGGGCGTGGCAGGCCAAGCGCTTCGTTCCATGCGGGCAATTGCACCGCGCGCGCGCGGGCTTTTTTGCTGAGCGTCACGGCCAGCATTTCGATAAGGATGCGGTAGACGTTATTTTCGGGCTGTTGTTCGGTCAGCCCAAGTGAATTCACCTGCACGCCATAGCGAAAGCGGCGGTATTTGGGGTTGCTCACGCCGTAGCGGGTCTCGCAGATTTCATCCCACAGATCGACAAAGGCGCGCATTTTGCACATCTCGGTGACAAAGCGGATGCCGGCGTTCACGAAAAAACTGATGCGGCCCACCAGCGCGGGGAAGTCTTCCTCGGCCACGCGCGGGCGCAGCTGGTCCAGCACGGCGGTGGCGGTGGCCAGCGCAAAAGAGAGCTCCTGCTCGGGCGTGGCGCCCGCTTCTTGCAGGTGGTAGGAACAGACGTTCATCGGGTTCCATTTGGGCACGGATGTGTAGCAATATTCAGCCACATCAGCGATCATTTTTAAAGAAGGTGCAGGCGGGCAGATATAGGTGCCGCGCGACAGGTATTCTTTGATCAGGTCGTTTTGCACTGTGCCTTGTAGCTTGGAAATGTCGGCGCCTTGTTCTTCGGCCACAGCAATATAGAGCGACAGCAACCAAGGGGCGGTGGCGTTGATCGTCATAGAGGTGTTCATCTGTTCGAGCGGGATGTCCTGAAACAATGTGCGCATGTCCCCCAGATGCCCGACGGGAACGCCTACTTTGCCCACTTCGCCGCGCGACAGGACGTGGTCGCTGTCATAGCCTGTCTGGGTGGGCAGATCGAATGCAACCGATAGCCCAGTCTGCCCCTTGGCCAGATTGCCGCGATACAGAGCGTTTGATGCTTTGGCGGTAGAGTGGCCCGCGTAGGTGCGGATTAGCCATGGGCGGTCTTTGGTCGAAGCATCTGTCATGGCGGGTCCTCTAAATTCATCAGGAAATAATGTTGCGTTTATTTGTAGGTATACGTAACTTTTGGCAAGTGTCAATTCGCTGCATTGCGGCATGTGGGAATTTATTTGGTCCGGATCCTTGGCATCACGATGTGGAGATGACGTTAAAGGCCAACGGGCCCCCGACGCTGCCCAATGCCGTCCAGTGCTGCCCAGTGCCGCGCGGCGCCAAGCCCGCCCCCCTTGCTGAGGGAAAAAAGGCGCAGGATGCGAGGCCCATCACAGTTTATTCTCAGGGGAAAAGGCGCGTCTATCTAGGCCAGACCAAGGCCTGCGGTCTGGCCGTCGCCTTAAAGTTGTGCAATTCGTTATTGCCCTTTTGGGGGCCGCACTGCAAGGGTACGCCTTATGACGCAAACTGTGCAACTTCCCCTTTGGCTTTTTGTCCTGATCTTGCTGTTCGCCGCTGTGACCGCATTGAGCCACTTTCTTTTGCCCTCGGTGCGTTGGTTTTTTCGCCGCAGATTCGAACGGGCTGTCGCGCGCCTGAACACGCGGCTCAAACGGCCGATCCAGCCCTTTAAACTGGCGCGGCGGTACGACATGGTTCAGCGGCTGATTTATGATCCCGAAGTCTCCCGCGAGATTGCGATTTACGCGGAAAAGAATAACGTCCCCGAAAACGTGGCGTTCCAAAAGGCCCAAGAATACGCCCGCGAAATTGTGCCTAGCTTCTCTGCCTTTGCCTATTTCAGCTTTGCCATGCGGGTGGCCAAGATTTTGGCCGAAGCAGTGTACCGTATCCGGACCGCGCCGCAAAATGATGTGGTATTCGCAGCGATACCAGATGACGCAACGCCCGTGTTTGTGATGAATCACCGCAGCAACATGGATTATGTTCTGGTGACCTATCTGGCCTCCAAGACCTCAACCCTCAGCTATGCGGTGGGGGAATGGGCGCAAGTTTGGCCCTTGTCCAAACTGATCCGCCTGTGGGGCGCGTATTTCATCAGGCGCAGATCGCGCGGCGGCCTGTATCGCAAAATTCTGTCGCGTTATGTGCAAATGGCGACATCGGGCGGAGACACGCAGGCGTTCTACCCAGAAGGCGGGCTAAGCCTGACAGGGCGGTTGCAGCCCCCTAAAACAGGGTTGCTCAGCTACTTGTTGGATGGGTTTGACCCTGAAGGCGCACGCGATATCGTGTTTGTGCCTGTCGCGATCAATTATGATCGGGTTCTGGAAGACCGCGTGCTGATGGCGGCCCATGCGCGCGGGGACCGCCGGTTTGGGGCGCGGATCTCTGTTGTTGTGGCGTTCATTCTGCGCAAACTGTGGCGGCGTTTGCGGCGCCACGACACGCGCTTTGGGACAGCCGCTGTTGCCTTTGGGGATCCGATTAGCCTGCGGGAGTACGGCAAGGTCGAGGATGTGAATGGCCTCTCCAAGGAATTGATGTCGCGCATCGAGGCGGTAATGCCTGTGTTGGCTGTACCATTGGTTTCGACCGTGCTGCGCACCAAAGGACCCACCAGCGTTATGGCGCTGGAGGCCGCCGTGGCACAGCTGGTGGCGCAAATGCCGAGGGGAAGTATTTCGATTGATGAGGATGATCTCGCTGGAGAGGTCGAAATGGCCTGTGTGCACATGCGCCAGCATGGGTTGGTGGCGCAAGAAGACGGGATTTGGCGTGTTATGGAAGGGCAGGATGTGGCGGTAGAGTTCTATGCGAACTCGATTGCGCATTACCTGCCAGAGGGGGCAGAGCCCTTGGATGCTGCGGTCGCAAAGGGAATTTCTGCAGCCGCTGGGTCATAAAATTACAAAAATAGACCTCAAGAGGTTGCAATGTTGCGCGGTGAGATCTAGTTGTGACTGGAACGCTGTGGTTTTGCGCTGCAGCATCCTCGATTCCCAAGGAGGGCGACATGGCTCTGGACACGACGATTGCACAATACGATGCACCCGAAAAAGACCTCTATGAAATGGGTGAAATACCTCCGATGGGTCATGTGCCCAAAGAAATGTATTCTTGGGCAATTCGCCGCGAACGTCACGGCGAACCGAACACTGCGATGCTGGAGGAAGTTGTCGACGTGCCAAAGCTGGACAGCCAAGATGTGCTGGTTTTGGTGATGGCGGCGGGGATTAACTATAACGGCGTTTGGGCCGCTTTGGGGACGCCGATCAGCCCGTTTGATGGCCACAAGCAGCCCTATCATATCGCCGGCTCGGATGCTGCGGGCATCGTTTGGGCGGTTGGGGACCGCGTGACCCGTTGGAAAGTCGGCGACGAAGTGGTTGTGCATTGCAACCAAGACGACGGTGACGACGAGGAATGTAACGGCGGCGATCCGATGTTCTCTCCGACGCAGCGTATTTGGGGATACGAGACGCCTGATGGTTCGTTCAGCCAGTTCACACGGGTCCAAAGCCAGCAGCTGATGCCGCGTCCCAAGCACCTGACATGGGAAGAAAGCGCCTGCTACACGCTGACATTGGCGACGGCCTACCGCATGTTGTTCGGTCACGAACCCCATGATCTGAAGCCGGGTCAAAACGTTCTGGTGTGGGGCGCCTCTGGTGGTCTGGGATCCTATGCAATCCAGCTGATCAACACGGCTGGGGCCAATGCGATTGGCGTCATCAGCGACGAAAGCAAACGTGATT
>JBDVSG010000152.1:0-28727 GCA_039967155.1 Sulfitobacter sp.
CGAGGCCCGCTTGCTGGCCACTGATTTTGACCTTGGCGGCCTGCCTGCGACACTGCCCCAAGCGGCCGTAATAAATCTGTCCCCTGCGGCGCATTTTTCGATGTTGCCTGTGTGCAAACCGATGGGTGCGGCGATCCTAGCAGATGAAGGGGATGATCCTGTTTGCACAGACCCTGTTGGCGCTGACCGTGCTCAATTGCATGCGCAGGTCATTGACGCGATCGCGGCACAACTGGGGTTGTAAGCTACGCCACCAATGAAAAGGTTTGGCCTATCTCTTTGGAAGGGCCAAACCCCCGATCTGTTTTTTCGCGACCCAAACGGCAACCCACAAGGACAGGATCAACCCCGACCCAACGCCAAAAGCGATCCCCAGCCGCACGCCCGTCAGCCCGCCATCCAAGACGCTGGCAAACAGCCAGATGAAAAACGCAATTCCGATCCATTGGCGATAAATGCCGATCCACATGGTCCAAGACGCCTTTTGCAGGGCTTGCAACAGGGCATTGATCGAGAAAAGGACGACATAAATCGGCAGAATGACGGCCTCTACTTTTAGAAATAATGCGCCTATGGCGATGACTTCTGGGTCGTTGGAAAACAATGCCGTGGCTAGACCGCCACCCCACCACAAGAAAGGGAACGCCAGCGTTGTAATTACCACGCCAATCGCCCAACATCTGTGGAACGCCTCACGCACGCGGGCCTCGTTGCCTGCGCCAAAATTTTGCGCAGCGATCGCCACCAACGACACGGTGACACCGATGGCCGGCAGCAAGAACAGCTGCTCTACCCGCATGGAAATGCCAAACGCGGCCAGCGCCGCTGGGCCATAGTCTTTCAACGCGTATTGCACGATGAAACCGCTTGAAAATGTCACCAAAAGAGCAAACCCCGTGGGAAAGGCCTGCGCCGTGATCTGGTAGTATTTCGCAAGAACAGGGGTGAATTCTGACAGCTTCAAATCCTGCATCATTGCCCGTCCGAAAACGCGGGTCAGGATAAAAACAGCCACCCCCGTTTGGCTGAGGGTCGTCGCCAAGGCGATGCCATTGAAACCGATCCCCCCGATCACACCAGGGATGCCAAACATCAGCAGCGGGTTGAGTAGAATATTCACAAAAAACGCAACAACCAGTGCACGTTGCATAGATACATTGTCACCGCGCGCTTGCAGAATGCCATTTGCGCAGGGACCAATGATGAACCCTGGCAAGGCGAAGACCAACCAGTTAAAATACCCCAATCCCGCATCGCGGTAGCCGCCGGGTTCTGACACCAACGCGATCAGGCCGGGTCCAAGCAGCATCGCGGTTGCGGTCACCAGCCCCGTCGCAACAACGGACAAGCCGATGCCTTGGGCCGCCAGATGGCGTGCCTCGGCGCTGTCTTTGCGGCCCCTTGCATTGCCGACCAGCGCGCTCATGGCCGAGCCAAGACCAAAACCGATGGCAACCAGAATGAAGAAGGCCTGAAACCCAACCGCCAGCCCTGCCTGCGCTTGCGTGCCAAAAAAGCCCGCATAAAACGTATCGACGACATTATAGAGCGTGCTGAACAGCATACCGATGGCGGCAGGCACTGCCAAACGGCGAAAATGACCACCTAGCGGGCCAGTGGTTAGGTCGTGCTCTATCATTTTGAGGCTTTCGAGGCATAAAAAAAGGGCGCCTACAATGAGGCGCCCTTTTTCAAGATATTACAAGAGACTTAGAGCCCCCATTTCAGGGCTACCTCTTCAAAGAAGCCTTGGGTCTTTTTCAATTCGATCCAGTTGTTAACGTAGTTGATCCAGACCTGATCGGTTTGCGGCAGCAACATCGCAATTGGTGTCGGCGCGCGCGGCGTGGATACTTCGACCTGTGCAACGTTCGGGAATTTCTCAAGCAAGGTCGAGCCTTCGATGTTTGACGTCACAAAGACATCTGCCCGACCTGACAACACTTCTTGGTAACCGCGTGCGGGGGCTTCGACCACGATGATCTCAGCTGCGGGGAACCAATCTTTTACCAGTTTCTCGAAGGAGGTGCCGAGGGTTGTGGCTACTTTCACGCCCTCTTTGTTGATGCTGTCCCAGCCGTCGAAATTGGCCAGCTTGTCTTGTGTTGTGAAGGGGAATATCTCAACCGCGATGTAGCTGCTGGAAAAACCAGCCGCCTTCATGCGCGCAGGGCTGATCGAGGCCGAGCCCGTCATATGGTAGTTGCCTGCAACCACTCCGTTCACCAATGTCTTCCAATCAGTCGACACCATCTCCAGCTCAACCCCAAGGTCCGTCGCGAGCTGGGCCATGATGTCAATATCATAGCCTTTGTAGCTGTTGGTGGCGGGATCACGCACGGTCATCGGGTTCCAATCCCCCGTTGTACCGACCTTCAGCACACCTTCGCTCAGGATTTCGTTCAGCGCGGACTGCGCTTGGGCCGTGCCCGCCATCAGCGTCGCGGCAAAGCCGATTGCAAGGCCCATTGTTTTCATCAGTTTCATATTACGTCCCCATCAAGGTTTTATTTGCGTGCTCAAACCGCGAATTGTGATCTCTTTCAGTCTTATCTGGTTGCTTCCACGGCGGCGGTCTCGTCTACTATACATCCCGAACAGGAGAGGTCCATGACAGATCAAGCTGGCAGCGATCACGCAAACGCGATCGAAATTACAGGTCTGAATAAATGGTATGGCGACTATCATGCGCTGCGTCATGTAGACCTGACCGTGGCCCACGGCGAACGGATTGTGGTGTGCGGCCCTTCGGGGTCGGGGAAATCAACGCTGATCCGCTGCGTCAATTCGCTGGAGGCCCACGACAGTGGCGATATCACTGTGAATGGGACGCGCATGGGCGACCCTGCGTCAATTGATGCGATACGCACCGAAGTCGGCATGGTATTCCAACAGTTCAATTTATTTCCGCACCTGACCATTTTGCAAAACCTTACTCTTGGCCCGATGAAGGCCCTCGGCCTGACCCGCGCAGAGGCCGAGGACCGCGCCATGAAATACCTTGAGCGCGTGCGCATTCCCGAACAGGCCGACAAAAAGCCCCGCGCCCTATCGGGCGGGCAACAACAACGCGTCGCCATTGCGCGGTCTTTATGTATGGAACCGAAAATCATGTTGTTTGATGAGCCAACATCAGCGTTGGACCCTGAGATGATTTCGGAGGTTTTGGATGTCATTGTTGATCTGGCCAACAGCGGCATGACGATGATTGTTGTGACCCACGAGATGGGCTTTGCCCGCCGCGCGGCTGATCGCATGGTCTTCATGGATCAAGGCGCTATCGTTGAAACGGGCACCCCCGAGGCGTTTTTTGAGGCTCCGAAAACCGAACGCTGCCAAACCTTCCTCAACCAAATCTTGAAACATTGAGCCGCCCAATGAAGTCAGTTCCAATGAAGATCCCGCTTGCGCTTGCCACGTTATTGCTGCTGGCAGGGTGCGGCAACTCCGGCACTTGGGGGTGGTACGTCATTGACCCCAGTACCAAGGGCGGCTTGGCCAATATCAAGTTCTTGCTCAACGGGTTTGGCGCAACGATCTTGCTGTCGGTGATCGCGGCCGTGCTCTCGATGGCCTTAGGCCTGCTGGTCGCCCTGCCCGGCATGTCCGCAAATCGCTGGATCAGAATGCCCAGCCGCATCTATGTAGAGGTCATACGCGCCATCCCGCTGTTGCCCATGTTGTTTTGGGTCTTCTATGGATTGCCAGTGGTGCTAAAATCCATCGGCATAACCATTAGCATTGACGCGTTTTGGGGGGCGGTTCTGACGCTGGCTATTTCCGATTCTGCCTTCACCGCCGAGATCTATCGATCCGGCATACAGAGCATTGCCCGCGGCCAGACAGAAGCCGCGAAAACCATTGGCCTGACTTATACGCAGACCATGCGCTATGTGATCCTGCCCCAAGCAATCCGTCGCATTTTGCCACCGCTTGCGAACCAGTTTATCTATATCGTGAAGATGAGCGCCTTTGCCTCTGTGATCGGCATGCAGGAACTGACCCGTCGCGCCAATGAACTGGTTGTTACTGAATACAGGCCCTTGGAAATTTACACGTTGCTTATCCTTGAGTACCTTGTTCTGGTCCTGGTCATCAGCTTCTTTGTCCGGTGGTTGGAACGCAAAATGGGTGCCGATGAGAGCCGCTAATAGGGAGGAACCAGTATGAACTGGACCAATTTTCTGAATGAAACAATGGACCGAATGGGGAAACTGCAACAGCAAGCCCCCGAGATGTTCAAAGGGTTCAATACGATGGGAAAAGCCGCCAAAAAATCGGGCGCGCTAGATGAAAAAACCAAGGAGCTGATCGCCCTTGGCATCGCCATTTCCACACGCTGCGACAGCTGCATCGGTTTTCACGTGAAATCGCTGGTCCGCCTTGGCACAACACGCGCCGAGCTCTGCGAAGCATTAGAGATGATCGGCTATATGGGCGGCGGCCCCGCAATCGCATTTGGTGCAAAAGCGCTGGAAGCATTTGACGAATTTTCCGCCTAACCAAACATGACGGGCCGCGCGCATGGCCTCGATCAGTCGCTATGCGCGCGGCCTAAAAGATCTGCGCGCTAAAATCCGGTACAACAACGCCACGTCGGGCGCGGCGATGCTGCGACCCGACATCTCTTGCCCCTCAGAGGCGGCCACAATACTTGAAATTTCCCTTGCCGCCATCGCCGGACACTGTGCTTGCACACAGCGCCCGCTCCTCGCACGCTATCAAGTTACTTGCAAAGTCTTGATGCCTGCCCAGCACCCTTTCATAGGTGGCGGGCAGGCTTTTCTGATTAAAACAATCAAGAATGTTGCGCTCCTCGCAAAAATCCCTTATCTGATCAAAAGACTAAGATTTAAATTCAAAGGATTCTCTATGTCCCCCTCCCTCACGACGTCTACATTCGCCCTCGCCGCCGCAGCATTGGTTGCTGGCACATGCGCCGCCACAGCCGAGGGTGAACTGAACCTCTATTCCTCGCGCCACTATGACACGGACGAGCGTCTCTACACCGATTTCACCGAAGCGACGGGTATCAAGATCAACCGCATCGAAGGCAAAGCCGATGAACTGATCGCGCGCATGCAGGCTGAGGGTGCGAACTCCCCTGCGGATGTTCTACTGACAGTGGACACGTCTCGCCTGAAGCGCGCAAAAGACGCGGGCGTCTTGCAAAGCGTTGACAGCGATGTTCTGGAAACACGCATTCCCTCCAACCTGCAAGACGATGATAATGAATGGTTTGGGTTCTCCCAGCGTGCACGCATCATTTTCTTCGACAAAAATGACGTCTCCGAACCGCCAATGGATTACCTGTCCCTTGCGAACCCTGAATACAAAGGCAAGGTTTGCCACCGCTCCTCCTCAAACGTTTACGCCCAAACGCTTCTGGCTTCGATCATCGAAAACCACGGTGAAGAAGCTGCAACCGCATGGGCACAAGGCATGGTAGACAACTTCGCACGTGACCCACAGGGCGGCGACACAGACCAGCTGCGCGGCATTGTTTCGGGCGAGTGCGATATCTCGGTTGCGAACACATATTACTTTGCCCGCGCAATGCGCAAAGACGTGTCCGGCCTGACAGCGGATATCGACCAAGTTGGGTGGGTCTTCCCCGCCCAAGAAGCCGAAGGCGCACATATGAACCTGTCAGGCGGCGGCGTTGCAGCCCACGCACCGAACCGCGACAACGCTGTTGCGTTCCTCGAGTATCTCTCATCTGATCAAGCCCAACAGTATTTCTCGGCTGGCAACGATGAATTCCCAACGGTTCCTAGCGTCGCGCTGAGCGAAAGTGTTGCGAAACTGGGCACATTCAAAGCAGACAAGGTCAACCTATCTGATGTGGCATTGAACGTCCCAACCGCACAAAAAATCTTCAACACTGTCGGCTGGAAATAACGGTCTGCCCTGTCGTCCAATGTGGCGGCAGGGCACCCTTTTTGGCCTTTATAGTGGCTCAAATACCTCCAAAATTTTAGTTATATTCACACCACTCGTTTCAATTCCGCCATACTTTCGAAACTTTTCCCGCCTATTTCTCACCCCTAACAGAGGAGTAAGGCATACCCATGAGCATGATGTTCAGAATGAACCTGAAGGATCAGGTAACGGCGCTGCCTGATACCAACCTTTCCCAGATTCACGATTATGCAAAGCATGGCCTTGCAATGGGTCCGCAGCGCATCGTGATTTATGGCGCAGCGCTCCTTCTGCAGGCGGCCTACCTTAGCATTGTATCAGCGGCCATTTCCGCAATTCTCATTCTTGTCGCTGAAATTTTTGATGGGCGGACTTTCTCGCAGGCCGCAAAAGTTGGCCCTGATGACCTTGATGGCATTCGCATTTTGCAGCGGCGTATTCATATAGGTGCGTTTTTCAGTTCTGGTGTCATTAGTTTCTTTGCGCTCTCGATCGCATTTTTACGTGATGACAGCAGCCTCTTTTTGCCAATGCTGTTCTTGTTCGCCGCCGCAGTATTTGGGGCCGCACACAATCACCAAATCATATCCGTCCTTGCGACCCGTCTAGCCGTTTACAGCGCAACATTTGTGGCCATCCCTTTGGTCGAGCTGCTTGGTGCAGGGGGGGCATCTGGCAAGGAAACATGGCTGAACTTTCTGACCAGCCTCTTTGTGCTCTTTTTTGTGCTAGACTGCTCTGCCATCGGGCTGCGGTCTTATCGAACCAACCGCCAGCAGCTCGAACAGCTTAGGGTGGAAAACAAGCGGGCCAGCCATGCGCTGGTCAGCAAAACCGAATTCTTATCAACCGTCAGCCACGAATTACGCACGCCGTTGACGTCTATACGTGCATCATTGGACATGGCATTAGCCGGCGCTTTCGGCCCATTGCCCGATAAATCCGTTCAGGTTCTCTCTATTGCTCAGCGAAATGCTTGCCGCCTGAGCAGGCTGATTGACGAGTTGCTCGATCTACAAAAAATCGAAGTTGGCATGATGAAGTTTGATTTCTGCGATGTGCAGCTCTCTTCGTTGCTTCAAGACACAGTGCTGGACAACCGCGCTTATGCTGCGGAACTGGGCGTCACAATCAACATGAAGCCCATTGATCCTGAACTCTTTGTGCGTGCGGATCCAATGCGCCTGGAACAGGTCATCACCAACCTTTTATCCAACGCGTCAAAGTTTTCCGAACCAGGAAGCGACATAAACATCAATGCCGTCAAAGATGGCTCTACGATCCGAATCAACGTCATAGATCAAGGCATAGGCATCGACCCAGCAGACCGAAGCCAAATTTTTGACAGCTTCACCCAATTGGACAATGAAGACATCCGCAAAGTAAACGGAACAGGTTTGGGGCTGAACATATCAAAGCGCATCGTTGAAGCACATAATGGGATCATTGATTTCGAACCCAATACGCCTCAGGGGACAAATTTCTTCATCGAACTTGAAGGGATTCCCGCTCAAGAAGCCGATGGATCCCCTGCCACATCGGACTAATCTTGCGCGAGCTCCCATTCGTTCGCTAGTTTATGACCCCTGCCAGTCAAGTGGGTAGAAGCTGGCATTGAAACGAGCTTAAAAATGCCCCGCCTCCGAGCGGGCCATCTCCATCTCTATCAAGCGCCAAAGGATAAAACTCATCGCAGGTCTTGCGAGCATTTCGCGCGAATCCAACCCTGCGAAGATAAGATCTGGAAGATATGACAGACATTTACTAAAAACTCAACGCACCAACCACTAAGGTCTTGATTTAGAAATTAAAAAATATCCTCATGTGATTTTTCGCAATTTCCTGCCTCCCCTCAGGGCTACTAAATCGTCCTACTTTTGCCACGTTTCACCGCCATTTTAGGGGCAGTAGTTAGCAAGTAGCCAAAGTTGTGGAGTACCAAATGAAGATCCTCGCAGTTGATGACGATCCAATAATTGTAGAGCTGTTAGCTCAGTTCTTGATCACACTTGGCCCCCATGAGCTGGTGACAGCGCAATCTGGGCAGGAAGCCTTAGAACTGGTTGCTCAACATGATGCATCCCCGTTCGATTGCTTCATGCTGGACATCCAGATGCCGCAAATGGATGGCATGCAACTTGCGCGACACCTCCGCCGCAACCCAACATATGGAATTACCCCCATAATAATGCTGACCGCAATGTCAGAGAAACGGTATATCGACGGGGCATTTGCCGCGGGTGCAACAGATTATGTCACAAAGCCGTTTGACCTCACAGAATTGCGTGCGCGAATGAATATGGTCGACCAACTGGTCCACACCCGGAAATCGCAGGCCATCAAGCAATTCTCTGCTAGCACACTCCTAGAAGGCACTGACCAACCAGACCGCATCGATTTGCATGAACCCATTGCCCTGCATGATATCCACAATGTGATCGCATGCAACGCCATGGAAAATTACGTCGCACAACTCTCTCGGAGCTCCCTTTTCGGCTCTACAGTATTTGCCTTAGCGCTACGTAAAGCAGATATACACCACGAAACCCTGTACGGAGCCGAATTTAAATTCTTACTTGAAGATGTTGCCGAGGTGATTTCGGACGCGCTGTCAGATCGCCAACTCCTAATGACCTATGCAGGAAACGGAACATTTTTGTGTATCACGGAAACTGGCTGGCGCCCGGAAATGAACCGTGTAATGGATCTGGTGAATTTGCAACTTAGTCGTGCCCAAATCATTTCTAACAGCGGCGAAGAACTACACCCCCGTGTTAGCGCTGGGATCGCCATCCGCCTAGTCTGGAAATCTGGAGAGCAAATTTTAAATTCTTTGAGTAAGGCACAGTCTTCCGCCGAAGATGCTGCTGAAGAATATGAACGCCTAAAATCCGACTTCTTTCATTGGAAACAAGCATGAACGCTCACGCATTGGAATTACCTGGCCTTGAACATATCCGGAACCGCTTCATAGAGCTGCTTCAGGATCGCAAGACCTCTATCGCACAACACGCGCTTGCTGCATGGGATGCCGAAACTGCTGTAAGCATAAACTCAAACCTTGAGAGTGCACGGTGTATTCTCCACCAGATCGCAGGTACAGCTGGTACGGTCGGTTTTCCAGAACTCGGAGAGACGGCGCATCAATGCGAAGCTCAAATAATCGCGCATCTTGAAGGGTCCTATGCAGATTTGGCCGTTTGTCCTGGCGGAATTATTTGGTTCATTGATACCTTTGTCGAGGCTTGCGATTTATTGCCAGCCCCGTCACAGGTGGAAAAGTAGTTTCTGCAGCACAATCTAGTTCATAACCTTCATTATTTGCGCCCCTAGCGACATGGGGTCAAAAGGCTTACAAATCACCTCTGCCGCTCCAATAGCGCGGAGTTCTTCAAGCTCAGCTTCTTGTGCCCGCGCTGTCATAAAGATCGCGGGTGTCTTAGCCAAATCAGGCAGGTGGCGCATTTGCGCCAAGGTTTCTTTACCACTCATACCGGGCATCATCATATCAAGTAAGATCACGTCAGGGATATAGTCCCGAACCCGTACAAGAGCTTCTGGACCAGAGCAGCATTGAACAACCTCAAACTCACCAGATAGTTCAAGCGAAAGCTTCGCAATTTCCCGAATATCCGCGTCATCTTCGACATGCAGCAACTTGATCATATCCACCCTCCAAATACATTAATAGGCATGCCAGCCCAACCGGCCACATCAGCAGAACTGAACCTGCCTTTATGCAAAAGCCCAAGGTCGGTAAGAGGTCTACGCCGTCGCATCCCCAGCCAGCCTGAGAAATCTCCCAAGTGATAGTAATCATCAATTGCCTCGTTGCGATCCATACCTGATCCTAGTCGGGTCTTAGTTTCGACCTTTTTCTTATGCAAAGATCGCATTACATCGAAGCCTTCTTGGCAATCTCTGGTAAATAGGCCGAGGCCCTTTGAACCTGTCGTACAATGGTTTCAGTATCGACCTGAGACTTGGTAATACTGAGCGAGACACGGTCATCAAAGACGTCGTTTGTAGCCGAAAGTGCAACTACGACTACATCTGGCAAATGTTCGTAAATTTCATCTAACAAGACGGAAGCATGCCCATCTGGAAGTGCCCAATCTAACAAAACAACATCATACGTCTCTGCACTGATCAATGCGCGTGCTTGCTCTAGATTGGCTGCATGGGAAACGCACGCCAAGTTCCCAAAGCTTGCTGAAATGATATCCGCAAAATCGGTGTCGTCTTCTACATGCAAAACCCTCAAGATCTGACCATTCTGCCACGTCCCCTCCAACGGGCCGTCCCCACCCTGGTCCATTTCAGCAAAACTGCGTGGGCAGGTGAACCAGAAAATCGTTTGACCCTCGTCGTTATGATCGCATCCAATTTCCCCGCCCAAACGAAGCACAATTTGACTGGCAATATGTAATCCGAGGCCCGTGCCGCCCATACTGCGCGTGTCGGATGCGTCAACTTGTGTAAACGCTTCGAACAAGCTCGACCGGAAACTATCAGGAACAGCCGGTCCAGTATTCTCGACATTGACGATGACGTCATCATCCCGCGGCACACAATGAACGACAACCGGTGTTTCCGCATTTGAAAATTTGCAAGCATTCGACAGAAGGTTGGTCAAAACCTGGCGAAACCGACCTACATCGACATTTACATCGACCGCATCATCCATACCTGAAAGGACGATCGTGTTCTGATGTTCCTTAGCAAAGGAGGTCATCGATTCCACAGTATGAGCGACAATAGAGGACAAAGACACATCTTCGCTCTCAAAGACAATCGCACCGGATTTCAAGCGCTCTAGGTCGAGAATGTCATTGACCATGACAGTCAGACGATCAGCATTTACGCGCGCAATTTCAAGCAATCGCTTGGCGCTTTCGGTAAGAGTGTTTGCGGCACTTACCTCCAGCAGCCCCAATGCCCCTTTGACCGAGGTCAGCGGCGTGCGCAACTCATGGCTGACAGTTGAAACGAATTCACCTTTCACCTTTTCAATCATCTTTTGATCTGTAATATCAATTACTTGCATGATATACACATTCTCATTGCGGTTTTTGTCAAATGTCCAACTAAAGTTAAACAATCCCCAACGAATCTCACCACTGCGTGTTTTTAGTTCGAATTGGTTCTGATAAGCTTTGGCTTCTCGCGACCTCAAAAGCCCCCGAATGTCATGCGTCATTCGTACAAAATCTTTTCGCGACAATATATCCGCCAAACGAATATTGAGGCACTGACTTTCAGCATCGTAGCCAGTCAACGCTGCTAGCGCCTTATTAACTTTGATGAATGCGCCCTTTTCACCCAAAATTGCAGTGCCAACAGGAGCCTCCTCCATCATCATCCGAAAGCGCGCTTCACTTAGCTCCAATGCATTGCGCGCATGGCGTACTTCTGTGATATCTCTTTGGGTACCAATCAACCGATCGGCACGGCCATCCGGCCCTTTTCCAACCGATACAGCATCAGTATACATCCAACGCCACCCCTCTGGGAACCGCAGCCGATATTCCACTTTCGTGCGCTCTGTCTCGCCTTCGATACATTTCCGGTCGGATTCGTAGAGCTGATCCAGATCATCAGGATGTATGCGCGAATAGAAATCCCTTTCTTGATCAAACGTGTCTGAGTAAAGGTCTCCCCCCATAATACGGCGGGAGGTCTCCGACAGAATGGCGGTCCCATCCCTGAGGTTTACTTCGAACACACCGATTTCTGCACCGGAAAGTGCAACGTCATAACGTTCTTGTACGGCTTCTAGCGTCAAACGGTTGGTTACGTTTTCCGTCACATCGCGTATCAGAGCAGTGGTCTGAATATCATCGTCAGCCGTTCGCCATGTGCTTGTTTGAACATCGAGTAACAACGGAGTTTCATTGCCCCCGCAGCCAATGGCGTTCGCAATATCGCCGGCTTTAACATTTTTGTAGACAGAAACGAATTTTTCAAACGGTTCGCCCAACAGCGCTTTTTCTGATAGACCAAACAACTCAAGAGCGGTCGAATTTACGAAGGTCACGCGAGAACGTTTATCAAGGGTCATCACCGCCATAACACTTGCTTCCAGTAAGGTGCGGTTTTCGTCTTTATGCGCATCCAATTGACGCTCGCGAAGTTCGGTAAGCGAGATCAACACGCGGCTTCGCAGCGCATTTGATCTTGCTGCGAACCAGAAGAGAAAACTAACCAACAGCCCGACCAACAATAGCCCCGTCGGCAAGAAGCTTTCATGCGCAACATCAAAGGCAGGTGTGCTGCTGAACCTCAATGTCCACTTGCGGCCATAGAGATTAACATAAGATTCGTGCAAAAAATCCCCTAGATATTCATCATCGCGTACGTTCTCAAATACGATATTGCGGGGTGTTAACAGCTCACCATCAAAAAGCGTTAGATTATACTCCTCCCCCAGCTGGGCCCCCAGCTCCTCGATCATATTTTTTAGTACAAAAGAGGCCATCGCCCAGCCGAGAAATCTGTCTTCCAGCACCTCACCATTGTCAGCAATCCTAAGCGGCGCATATATGGGGCGTACCAAGAAGAAACCGGGTTCTCTCTTATCGCCATTCATGATTGTCAAACGGGGGGTCAATCTGGTGTCTTTGCTTTCACGTGCAAAATTCAAAGCCGCATTGCAACTTTTATCGGCACCGAGGTCGAGACCCAACATTTTCTTGTGACGCTGAAGCGGCGCAATATGCGTAATCGATGTGTTCGCTTTTGGCAGTCTACTGACGGGCCCTACATGATTTTCTTCAGGCCCATGCAATAAGGTTTCCCCCAAATCGTGAGCCGCATGATCGTCATGTGCATCATGCAGATCATAGTCGACTACATGCCCATCAAATCCGACCAGCCCCAGATTTATTATGCTTGGGAAGGTCTCTCGGAGTCCTAAGCTTGCGACATAATTGTCAAGGCTCTCATGCTCCATCTCATTGTGCGCGCCGGCTTCTTCTTTAGCATGCGACCCCATGTGAGCAGTCGTTCCAGTCAGGACCTGACCGTATGCCATAACTTTCTGTCTTATGCTTTCTTCTGCACTGATGCTCGTCTTGCGGAATTCAAGCAACGCGTTCAGGCGAATATTTCTTTCTGCATAATGGAAAATCGTAACGCTCAAAACCAAACTGGAAAGCACTATCGTCCCACAAATCCAAGGTGAGAATTGCCTATACGCCAAACCACCCAGCAACGTCTTGTGAGCTTCGACTTCACAAGGTTCAGGTGATTTTTGTGTATTGCGCGTCTTTGAAATGAACGCCGAAAATTCCAACTGGCAGCTCTCCACAGCTTTGGGAATACCAATTCATCTAAGCTGCAAAGATTAAGATGAGCTGACCAAACGCGCGAATTCGCAATCGCAAGGCGCGCCATCGGGCCAATCGGGTGTCATTTGAACGGAAAGCCCCGCCAATTGTCCCTAAAGGGCACGCAGAACCAACCCTGTGGAAAGGGCCACAACAACCAAACCTGCAAGAACTTCGAGCATCGGCATCACCCAAGTCAGCGCGCCCGCACCGGCCATGGCGCGCAACAGACCGCCGCGAAAACCGCTGGCGGCAATGCCGACAGCCACCGTAACCGAAGCCGTGCCCAGCGCCATGGAAAAGGCACCGGCAATACCTGCAACAGGGATCCCCATCTGCCACGTGATGATCAGAACAAACAGCGCACCGGTACAGGGCCGCATTGCAATACCGCCAATCAACATCAAGGCTTCGCGCAGGCCAGTGACCTGTCCGGCTTCCTCTAGGGATGGCCCATGGCGATGGCCACAAGTGCTACAGACATCATCTTCGCCGTAGCTGTGGGTATGGGGATCAAGAACTGTGCTGTCTTGGCTCAGCACTCTTTTCGCCGCCCGTAGGCGGCGCCCGCCACGCAGAACCAACCACAGGCCAATCATCGCAATCATGCCATAGCTAACAGGGGCCAGCCAATTCTCGGCAGCACCAACCATGCGGTCGCGTGTCGCCCCCAACAGCCACAGCCCACCATAGGCCACGACAATCGCGGTCACCGCCTGCCCCAGACTGGAAAACAAAGCAATCACAGACAAACGCAGCATGGCAACATCGCGCGCGACCCCGTAGCCGCCCACCAGCATTTTACCATGACCAGGCCCAATTGCGTGAAAGAACCCGTAAGCAAAACAGCTACTTAACAGAACCGAATACGCCCCTGCATCACCTCCGCGTAGGGCGCGTAAGGTGCGTGCGATACCATTTTGAAATTCGCGCTGCTCTCCTGCGGCCCATACCGCGATCTGCTCGAACCCGCCACTCAGCCACAGCCAAAGGCATAGGCAAACGGCCCCAGCGAGCGCCGCAATTATTGCGTTTCGCATGTGAGTGTAACTTTCGTTGCAAAGCGTTCGCCGATGTTTCCCAACCCAGCCGCTTCCATATCAAAATCTTCAGGCAATGCCGCCACTTCTGCTTTGGTCAGGGCAAGGGCCTGCGCGTCAGGGACATCCACCGCGATATCGCAATCCGTTCGCCCCTCAACCTGCACTGGCAGTTCAACATCATAGGCGGAATAGAAACTGCCGTCATAAGGGCTAAAGGTGACGGGACCTTGAACGACCGGTGCGCCCTCAATCCGGCGTAAATGCGTTGTGGTGATTTTGCCGTCTTGCATCGTGGCTGTTGGTTCTGTCGGGCCGGACAGGGTCAGGGCTGTTCCGTCAATGCTGCCAACCAGATCGCCGTTGTACCCTTCGATCCAATTCATATCGAACCCCGTGAGCGTCGCGATATCTTGGGTATTCAACACACCGTCATAGTCGCGGTCCACGCCCATGTCCTCGGTGATTAACAGGGAATACAGTTCGTCATACTCCCACGTCACCTTCACATGGGTCAGGTGATTTGCGCCGTCGACAACAAAAACCAGCCCCGTGTTCACAAACACATGTGGATGCGCCCCCAGAGGGGCGGCACAAAGGGATAGGCAAAGGGCTGCGAATAGTCTCATACCCGTAATCTAGCCACAGCGCCCGACCTATTCAATCATGCTTATGAAGACAAAGCGGCGCTTATCAGCCGACCCAAACGTGCGACGCCTTCCTCAATGCCAGCCTCATCCGAGCGGCTAAAGCTCAGCCGCATGGTATTTGCACCAGATCCATCTGCAAAAAACGCGTGCCCGGGCACAAAGGCGACCCGTTCTGTTTCCAGCGATCTCGCCAGTAGATCCACACTATTGAGATGTTTGGGCAGCTCCAGCCAGATGAACATCCCCCCCTCAGGGCGGGTCCACGTCACCGCTGCTGGCATATGAGCGTCAAGCGCCGTTAACATTGCATCGCGCCGCGCGCGGTAGGCCGTCTTGATCGTCGCGACATGATCGTCAAATTGCGCAGTGGCAACCGTGGCAATGGCCATCTGATTGATCGTCGAGCTGTGCAAATCCGCCGCTTGTTTCAGCAAAACCATCTGGTCAATCGCATCCTGCGCCCCACAAACCCAGCCCACACGCAAACCCGGTGCGAGGGTTTTGGAAAAGCTACCACAATAGAGCGTCCGACAATCGTTGATGTCCCCTTTGCGCGCGATTTCGCGGGCCAGAACAGGTGCCAATGCCTCACCTTCATAGCGCAACGATTGATAGGCCGCGTCCTCGATCACCACGATGTCCAGCTCATCCGCCAGATCAATCACCCGTTCGCGCATGCCCGCATCCAATGTGCGCCCTGTAGGGTTGGCAAAATCAACGGACATATAGGCGAATTTCACATCCCCCTCGCCCGCCGCCTCGGCATAGTCCGCAGCAGACCGGTTGGTTTCAGGATCCAGACGATCATAGCGCGGCTCATAGGCGTTAAACGCGCCCAGCGCGCCCAGATAGGTGGGCCAGCCCACCAGTGCTGTGTCTCCTGGGCTCAGCAGCAGCTTGCCCAGATAGTCCAACGCCTGTTGCGAACCCGACGTGATCAGAATGTTGTCGCGGGTGCACGGAATGCCCAGCCGCGCCATTTCCCCCACAATCCAGTCACGCAGTGGCCCATATCCTTCGGAAACAGAATATTGCAGCGCCGTTGCTTGGTTTTCTGGTGTCAATGCTTGGGCAAAGGCGTCTTGAAACGCTTTGGCAGGAAAGAGGTCAGGATCGGGAATACCGCCCGCAAATGAGATAATGTCAGGCTGATCCAGCAGCTTGAGCAACTCCCGAATTTCGCTCGCCTTCATGCGCTCATTGCGCGTGGCGAATATTTGATGCCAATCCATATGGCCCTCCCCCCAAAAACTATGGAATCGCACAAAGCATGAAATCTGGAATTAGGTCAATAAGATTGTCCTATGCGTCCGAAACGGCCCTATCCACCCTCATACCCGCCAACGTAGAATACGGCGCTCGATCATCCCGATTATCGATGAAACAGCCACCCCCATGATCGATAGGATGACAACACCCGCGAACAATCGCTCAAGATCATAAAGGCTGCCCGCTTCAAGAATATAGGCCCCCACTCCGTATTCAGCGCCCAGCATTTCAGCCGCGACCAGTAGAATAATTGCAATCGTCAACGAAATGCGCAGCCCCGATAAGATCCCCGGCATCGCCCCCGGCAAAACGATTTTGCGTACAATAGACAACCACGACAGGCCAAAGCTCTGCCCCATGCGGATCAGCGTTCGGTCGACATTATCAACCGCAGCATAGGTCGCCACAACAGTGGGCGTGAAGGTTCCAAACGCAATCAGCGCGTATTTTGAGCCCTCATCAATGCCGAACCAAATCACAAACAAGGGCAGCAATGCGATTTTCGGGATTGGGAAAATGGCCGCAACCAACGGGATCAACCCCGCGCGCACATAGGCAAACAGGCCGATCATAACGCCGACCCAGATCCCCACAATCGCGCCCAGCGTCGCGCCCACAGCCAAACGGCTGAGCGAGGGCAACAGATGCTTGAACAACAGCCCGCTTTGCCACAGCTCGACAAATGTACCCAACACGTCAGATGGTTTGGGCAGCGTCAGCGGAGATATCCACCCCGCGCGCGTTCCCCATTCGGCCAATGCGATCAGAACAACAAACACCGCCAACCCAAGACCCCGAATGTGCACGGGCGCAAAGCCGCCGCCGCGAAAGGTCACTTGTCTAGACATCAATCAACTCCGCATCCGCCGCCGCAGCCTCTTCGCGCATCAAACCCCACAGATGCTGTTGGCGGGCCTCCAGATCAGCATCCCCATGTTTGCGCGCGGCCAGCGGTGTGTCGATTTCAACGATCTCGCGGATTTCTCCCGGACGGCGAGAGAGCACGACAATCTGGTGGCCCAGACGCACGGCCTCGGCCAGATTATGGGTCACATAGACGGCGGTGAAGGGCGTATTGGTCCAAAGGTTCACCAGATCATCCATCAACAATTCACGGGTTTGACTGTCGAGCGCGCTCAGCGGTTCATCCATCAACATCACCGCAGGACGCACAGCCAGCGCGCGCGCGATGGCCACGCGTTGCTTCATTCCGCCTGACAATTGTTTGGGCAGCGCGCCTGCAAAATCCGTCAACCGTGTGCGGGCCAGAACATCGGCGATAATTCTCTCTTGATCAGGTAATTTGTGGTCTTCCAACACCAAGGCCACGTTCCCCGCCACCGTACGCCACGGCAGCAACGCAAAATCCTGAAACACATACGTGAGCGCATTCAAGCAGCCCTCAGGCGCATCGCCCAATTGCAGTACACGGCCCTGCGTTGGTTGCTCCAAGCCCCCTAAAAGCCGAAGCAAAGTAGACTTCCCGCAGCCAGACGGCCCAACAATGCAGGTGATCTGGCCTGACGGTATCTCCAGCGAGATATCCTGTATCACATCGGCCCCGCTATAGCGGTGCGTGACCGCCTCTAGCCTCAGATCCATTCTGTTTCCTATTCAATATTCACCGCAACACGCGGTCGCCCCCCGCACACCAAAAAGGGGCTGAGCCACGACGCCCAGCCCCTTTGCACCCTATCCGCGCTTAGGCGCCAACCGTTTCGACATATGATCCATCTACAAGCGTATCCAGCGTTATGTCTTTGCCCACCAAATCCTCTGACTGGAACCATGCCAACTGATCACGCACCGACGCAAGGTTCAGCTTAGCCCCTTCGTTCAGGCGCATGGTGCCATTGATAATGGAAGGTGCTGCCTTTTCACGCGGGCGGTCGGTGTAGACGTATTTATGGATCAGATCGACCATCGCATTTACGCCGTCTTCGCCGCCATCTCGGGCAATCATTGCGGCATTATAATCTGCCACACCTTTGGCATAGGCCTCTAGATAGTCTTTGGTCATCTGCGTTTCTTTTGATGCGTTTTTCGCAGAGGTAAAGACGGTGGTGACCTGATAGTCTGGCAAATAGGTTTGCACGTCCCCAATAATATGCACTGCGCCCGATCCCGCCAGTGGCTTAGCGATATGCGGCACGATGGACCACGCATCAATCTGGCCCGACTTCAACGCCCCGATGATTGCGCCTACTTTTTGCAGGGGCTTGAATTTGACATCAATCCCCTCTGCTGCGGCCATCTTAGCGCCCATATAATGAAATGATGATCCCGCCGCGCTGATCCCATAGGATTTCCCGTCCAGCATGGAGGGCGCTGTGGCGCCCGCCTTAAACGCCGCATCCGAGACAAGGAACTTTTGCCCATCGATTCCCGCCTCTTCTTGCAGGGCGCCACCGATCACTTTGACCGCCCCTTTATCAGCTAGCGACACCAGCCCGCCGGATATCGCTGTGACGGCATAGTCGATATCCCCCGATGCGATGGCCACGGCCATAGGCTGCGCCGCTTGAAAGAACTTCACCTCAACGTCCATGCCCGCCTGTTCGAAATAAGCTTTCTCAAGCGCGACAAAAGTGCCCGAATGGCTGGTAAAGCGCAGGGCTCCCAGTGTAATTTTCCACCCCGATGCGATTGCAGGTGCCGCAAGACCAACTGCTGCAGCCGACGCGGTCAAGCCGCGCAATGTTTGACGTCTTGTTAGATTAGTCATGATTGTTCCTCCCAGAAATACATCCGCCACAGTGAGCCCTGCCCTTTACCCCTGTCAAGTAATCGCCACCAATTCATCGCAGCTGATTGCCCAACGCCCACCTTGCGTGTTATCGCCGCTACCAACCCAGTCAACCAAAGGCGCTGCCCCATGTCCTTCGACCGTTCGCTCAAAATTGCCCCCTCCATTCTGGCCTCTGACTTTGCCAATTTCGGCGCGGAATGTGCCGCCGTCGAGGCCCAAGGCGCTGATTGGATTCACGTCGATGTCATGGACGGGCATTTTGTGCCGAACATCACCTTTGGCGCGGCCACCTGTGCCGCCATCCGCCCCCACATAAAAGGCGTGATGGACGTGCATCTGATGATCTCGCCGGTGGATGCCTATATTGAGGATTTCGCCAATGCGGGGGCTGATTTTATCACGGCTCATGTTGAAGCCACACCGCATATCCACCGCACATTGCAAGCCATTCGCGCGACAGGCGCAAAGGCAGGCGTTGCCCTGAACCCCGGCACCCCAGCCGAGGCTGTGGCCCCCCTACTGGACTTGACCGATCTGGTCTGCGTGATGACTGTAAACCCCGGTTTCGGCGGTCAGAAATTCATCGACATGAGCGATAAAATCAAAACACTGCGCAACATGATCGGCGACCGCCCCGTGCATATCGAAATTGATGGTGGCGTAGACCCAAAAACCGCGCCCATCGTTGCGGGTGCGGGCGCAGATGTGTTGGTTGCCGGATCAGCCGTATTCAGAGGCGGCTCTGTCAGTGACCCTGCCCCATACGGCGCCAACATTCGAGCGATCCGCGAAGCCGCCGCTGGCACTTACGTCTAAGGCGAACCGCCTAGGGCAGACCACGGCCCAGCGCCTCGATCATCTTATGTTTCAACAGTTTGCCCGTGGGTGCTGCGGGCAAAAGGGTCGCCAAAACGATATGTTTGGGGCGTTTGTAGCCTGTCAGCCGTTCTTTTACAAAAGCGCGCAACGCCTCCACTGTCGGGCAGTCGTGCGGTGACACTTGGACGAAGGCAAGCACTTCTTCATCCCCGTCTTTGCGCCGCCCAACAACAGCAGATTGGATGACCTGTGGATGCTCGTTCAATGCGGTCTCAACCTCGGGCGGGTAGACATTGAACCCACCGTGGATGATCAGCTCTTTTGAACGCCCCAGAATATAGAGCCGCCCTTCATCGTCGATCTTCCCCAGATCGCCAGTGCGCAGCCAGCCATCTGCATCCAGCGCTTTGGCTGTCTCGGCCTCATTGCGGTAGTAACCCTTCATCACATGCGGCCCGTGGACGAGGACCTCGCCTTCGTCCACGCCATTGCCGCCCGCCGCATCCACATCAATGCGCGCCTGCGTGCCAGGCGTCACGGGCCCCACTGAGATATCAGGCGATCCGATGGGATTGTCCGTGGCGGAGGCCCCCGAAGACGTTTCGGTCATGCCAAAACCGTTTTGCAAAGGCAGCTCGTAGAAAGTTTCGGCTTTGCGTTTCCACGCAGGGTCCAACGGCGCACCGCCAGAGGAAACATAGCGCAGGTTTGGCGCCCCCAACCGGTCCAAGCCCTGTTCTTTGGTGTATTGCATCACCAGCGCATGCATTTGCGGTACTGCAGGAATGATGGTCACCCCACCCATGGCTGCCTCATAGAGCTTTTGCGCCGAAAACCGCGCCTCTATCTGCACATGCGCGCCCGTAAAACACGCCCCCACCAAAACCGAGATCAGGCCGAATACATGGCTCATTGGCAGGGCCCCGGAGACCACGTCCTCAGGCACCATCCGGCGCAACCCGCTGGAGGCCATGCCGCCAAATCGCACACCGCTGTGGGTCAGCATCACGCCTTTGGGGTCACCCGTGGTCCCTGTTGTATAGAGCAGCACAGCCACATCGTGCAAAACAGGGTCGGGGTCTGATGAGCCCCGCACCAGCATCATCTCGCCGAACGCCCCGTTGATCACGGCCCCGTCCAGATGCGCGCCATGGGCGGCCGCGTCCGCTGAGCTGGCAGCGGTGGTGAGGATCGCCGCTGGGCTTGCGTGTTTGATCACGCGGGCGACTTCTGCTTCGGTCTGGCGGGCATTGAACGGGATGATAACCGCGCCGATTTTCCACGTGGCATGCAACGCAGCAACCGCTGCAGCGCAATTTTCGACCAGCAACAACACACGGTCATGGGGCTGAACCCCCGCACCGCGCAAATGCTGGGCAAGCGCATCACTGGCTTGATCCAGATTGGCATAGCTCCACCGCGCCCCACTTGAATCGCTGAGCGCGATTGCCTCTGGCGCCTTTGCGACGCGATCTGTCAGAAATTCCTCAACCCGTGCCATAATCCATCCTCCCCGATGTGTTATGAGTGCCAATTAGTTGTAATTCGGGCTGCGCTTCTCCAAAAATGCAGCGATGCCCTCTGCCGCCTCAGGCGCGCCAGTGGCGTAGCCCATAGCGTCGCGTTCATGATCCAGCTGCGCTGCTTCTGTGGCGTCATAGGCCGTGGCAACCAGTGTGCGGATCGCAGCCTGTGCCTCTCTCGGGCCTGCCGCAAAACGATCGGCAAAGCTGCGCGCGGCCTCCATAGCCCCCCCGATATCTGTCAGGGCATTCACCACACCCAAATCATACATTCTGTCAGCAAGGACTGGCTGCGCCAGCAGGCACATCTCCATTGACAGCTGACGCGGCAACGCCCGTGACAAATGCGCCGTTAACCCGCCATCCGGCACCAACCCCGCCTTGACGTAAGCGGCGACGAACTTTGCCCCTTTGGCCGCCACGATGATATCGCAAGCCAAAGCAAAGCTAAGCCCAGCGCCTGCTGCGCCGCCCTCAACCGCTGCGATGATCGGCACGGGACAGGCCCGCATGGCGCGGATCACATCATGTAGCCCGTCGATACGGGCCACCCGTTGATCTTCTGGCATGCCTTGGCTTTTGATCAGTTGGGTTAGATCACCGCCAGCGCAGAAAAACGGCCCCTCAGATGTAAGAATAACCGCGCGAATGCGCTTCTCGGAGGCCATTTCACAGGCCTGTATGATACAGGCATAAAGCTCAGGCGACAGAGCGCCGCGTTTCGCCGTATTGCCGTTCCAGATGATCAGGCGGTCGCCTGCGTCCTCTAACCGTGCGCTCATTTTCGCTCCTCCCTTGTTCATTTGTCTGTTGGCGCAGGAACATTCCTGAACCAAATCCCCCCCAGCCCTATTGCGACCCCAGTTTTTCTGGCGGCACGCGCTTAAACACCCCCGTGGACGTGGCCAGCAGATCGCCATCCTCGTGGCGCAGCTCGGCCGTGATGAACAGCAGGCTGCGCCCGCCCCCTGCCACTGTTCCCGTTGCAGTGACCCGTCCTTTGCGACCCGTTCCGATGAACTGCGTATTCATGGAAACGGTGAGAAACGGTGCCTTGCCGCTGGGATCGACTGTCAGCGAACCCGTTGCGCCGCTGGCATTATCCAGCAACGTCACCGCGATACCGCCATGCAATGCGCCGTGACGGTTCAGATGATCCTCTGTTACGTCCAGATAGCACCGCCCTTGGGCTGCATCGCGTACATCCACGACATAGCCCACCAGCCGCTGCGTACCGGTCTCACCATAAATGAGACCGGTAGTCTGATCAGGCTGCCGAGAGGGCAATGAAGCGCTCCAGATGGTGGTCAGTATCGCCGAAACGGTGATCGGCCATGATGATCCGTTTGGCGATATGAGCCAGTTCATATTCCTGCGTCATGGCGATACCGCCGTGCAGCTGGATACTTTCTTCGCCCACCAAACGCCCCACACGGCCCATCAGGTTCTTCGCGGCAGAGATATGGCGTTCACGGATGGCGCGATCGGCCTCCAAATGCCCCGCAGCGAGGATCACGGCGGATCGGGCTTGTTCCATTTCGATCAGCAGGTCGGCCATCCGGTGGGCCAAGGCCTGAAACGTGCCAATCGGGCGACCGAACTGTTTGCGCGTGCCAAGGTATTCTTTGGTCAGCGCGCAGGCGGTATCCATCGCACCCAGCGTTTCTGCGGTTTGGGCGACATTTGCGGCGGCGACGCGCACCTCTATCGCGGCGCTGGCCTGACCTGCCGCGCCGAGACGCGCGTTAGCAGGAAGGGCCACATCATCCAACGTCACCTCAGCCGCGCGACCACCGGCCAACATGGCATAGCCCTGCACGGTCAAACCTTTTGCATCCTTGGGCACCAAAAACAGCGAGATCCCAGCCGCATCGCCGACCGCGCCGCTTTCGCGTGCGGACACCACCAACATATCGGCAGCTTCAGCGTTTACGATCACCGCCTTGCGACCGTTCAAGACCACCTCGCCGCCACTCTCAACCGCAGTTGTGGCGACTTGGCTAAGGTCGTACCGCGACGTGGGTTCCGCATGGGCGAAGGCCAATTGCAGCCCCCCGCCGATGATGGTCTCAATATGCGCTTGCTGGTCTTCATCCCCCAAATCGGCGATCAATCCCCCCGCCAGAACAGCCGTATCAAGGAAGGGCTCAACCACGCCCGCACGGCCCAATTCCTCAAACACCACCGCAATGTCGAAGCCTTTGCCCCCAAAGCCGCCCTGCTCTTCGATGAACAGCGCGCCGATGACGCCCAGCTCGGCCAGCTCACTCCAAATAGCTGTGGACATGCCCGCATCGCTTTCCAAGATCTTGTTGCGCGCCGCTGTATCATACCTGTCCCGCAAAAAGCGGCGCAGCGTGTCTTGCAGCATCTGGCGTTCTTCTGTCAGATCAAAATTCATGGCCCTTAGCCCCCCATCGTAACTTTGGCGATAATGCCGCGCTGGATCTCGTTTGATCCGCCGAAAATCGACAATTTTCTGTTGTTGAAATACTTTGCGGCAACGGGCCCTGCGCCTTGTGGATCTGGCAACGCATCATTGGCGCCCTCGATCATTTCCGAGGCGAAGGGCATCGCGTAGGCCCCTGCCGCACGGCGGGCCAGATCATTGATTTCTTGGCGAATAATCGTTCCCTTCACCTTCAGCATTGAGGATTCAACCCCAGGCGCCTGCCCAGCAGCCGCCTGCGAAACGATGCGCAAATTGGTGGTCGCCATCGCCATCAAGTCAATCTCAACCTGCGCAACGCGGGCGGCAAACAGCGGGTTCTCAATCAGCGCCTTGCCGTTTGACACCTCTGCGCCCGCCAAACGTTTCACCGCCGCCAACCCCGCCTGAGAGGACCCGACGCCCGCAATATTCGTGCGTTCGTGGGTCAACAGATATTTGGCGTAGGTCCAGCCCTTGTTTTCTTCCCCAACGAGGTTCTCTACCGGAACTTCAACATCGGTAAACCAGACCTCGTTCACCTCGGGCGTGCCGTCCAGCAAGATGATCGGGCGCACTTCAATGCCAGCGGTGTTCATGTCGATCAGCAGGAACGAAATGCCCTCCTGTTGCTTCACGTCCTTGTCTGTGCGCACAAGGCAGAAAATCATGTTGGCGTGCTGGCCCAGTGTCGTCCAAGTTTTCTGACCATTCACAACGTAATGGGTGCCTGCCGCGTTCAAGACAGCGGTCGTTTTCAAGGAGGCCAGATCAGATCCCGCCCCCGGTTCCGAATAGCCCTGACACCACCAGTCATCCCCCGCCAGAAGGCGCGGAAGCCAGTAGTCATTTTGCTCCTGAGACCCGAATTTTTGCAAAACAGGGGCCAACATGCTGAGACCAAATGGCACGATGCGCGGGGCACCTGCGGCTTCTGCCTCTTCTTCGAAAATATGGCGTTGCACGGCGTTCCATTCCGCACCACCGAATTTCTTAGGCCAGTTTGGCGCAAGCCAGCCGCGTGCATTCAACGTCGCGTGCCAGCCTTCCATGTCGTCCTTGGTCAATTCGCCCATGCCACGCACTTTTTCGCGCAGCTCTGGTGTTACTTTCTCCGAGAGAAATGCGCGGACATCATCGCGAAATGCGCTCTCTTCTGCTGAATAGCTTAGGTCCATTCTGGGTCTCCTCCACCAGTATTTCCATGCCCGCACGGCGCTGCCATCTGGCAGCCGCACGGGTCAAATCCTCCAAATGTTGGCCGTGTGTCACCAGCCATTGCAAAAGCGGGCAAGGTTGCCAGAACCACGCATCCTCTTGTGCAAACAGCCGTTAATTCCTCCAACATCGTATCAAGGCCCTGCATGCCCGCCCATTTTACAGCCCACCGCGATACCGCAGGAAGCCGCAGCCGAACTGCAGTACCCTATCTACATCCGCAGGGTGGCGGGTGATCCCCTCCTCCTCCACCTTTGCGGCCTCATTTACCATCGCACAGATGGAACGCCTGACAATATCCTGATCGCAAAAGTCACGCGGCGTAATTTTCAAAACGACCTGCACAACGGCAATCTAACCAGCCCCCTTCACACAGCGCATCAGGATGGCCCAGGGCCATTCAACAAGCCGCGCACCGCATTTATCCGCAGCCAGTGACGTTGCGCTATGAGATCACGGAACCTTTATCATCCGACATCAGCGCTGGACGAAACTGTGATATTCGGGTTCACTCACGGGTTAGAGATAAGGAAGACCCATGGCACTGCTGGACGTTTCATCACTTACTATCGGATTTGGCAAAGCCCCCCCTGTGGTAAGCGACGTATCCTTCTCTGTTGATTGCGGTGAAACCCTTGCTTTGGTTGGAGAAAGTGGTTCTGGAAAGACACTGACCTGTCGGTCGATCCTGCGCATTCTACCTGCTGCAGCGCAGCTGCGCAGCGGCGAGATTCGCTATAACAGCGGCGCAAATCCCTGTGATCTTGTGCAGGCAACCCCGCGCCAAATGCGCAGCCTTCGGGGCGACAGGGTCTCTATGATTTTTCAAGAGCCCATGCGCTCGCTGTCGCCGCTGCACCGTTTGGGCAATCAGGTGGCCGAGGTTTTGCACCTGCATCAAACCATCAGCGCAGCAAAAGCCAAGGCCCTCGTCCTCGCCAAATTTGAGCGTGTGGGTTTCAATGACCCCGAGCGCGCGTGGAACAGCTATCCTTTTGAGATGTCAGGCGGCATGCGCCAACGCGCGATGATCGCCATGGCAATGGTCACAAAACCCGATTTGCTGATCGCGGATGAGCCCACAACCGCACTGGATGTCACCACACAAGCCCAAGTTCTGGGGCTGATCAAGGATTTGCAGGCTGAAACAGGCATGGCCGTGATCCTTGTCACCCATGATTTAGGCGTTGTCGCGAATATGGCCGATAAGGTTGTGGTCATGAACAAGGGCCGCGTGATGGAGGCGGGTCACGCCCAAGACGTATTGGGCGACCCCGCGCATGGCTATACCAAAAAGCTATTTGCAGCAGCCCCTGTCATCCCGACCCAAGTCGCGCCAGCGCCGTTGCCGCCGAAGTCCGATCTGATCTTGGATATTCGCAATGTGACCAAGTCCTTTTTGACACGGTCCAGCGGGTGGAGCGCGCCCCAAACGGTCACCGCCTGCTGCGGCGTGGATCTGCAATTGCCACGTGGCAAAACGCTGGCAGTTGTCGGCGAAAGCGGCTCGGGCAAGACGACGTGCGCCCGTGTTGCAATGGGCGCGACCCCCCCAGACGCTGGCGGACAGGTGTTGTTTTCCGCGCGCGCAGGTGACAGCCCCGTTGATGTCCACAGTCTGAGCGCCACCCAGCGCCGATCGTTCCAACGCGATGTGCAAATGGTGTTCCAAGACCCTTATTCGTCCCTCTCGCCGCGCATGCGGGTCCAAGACGCGCTGATGGAGCCCGCAGAAATCCACAACATCGGCAACCGCGCTGATCGCCGTGAAAAAGCTGCCGAAATGATCCGCATGGTAGGTCTCAGCCCTGACATGTTGCCGCGCTATCCCCACGCGTTTTCGGGCGGCCAGCGGCAACGCCTTTCTATTGCACGCGCGCTGACGCTTGATCCGCAACTGCTGGTCTGTGACGAACCCACATCAGCGTTAGATGTCTCTGTGCAGGATCAAATCCTGTGTTTGCTTGAAGATATCCGCGACCGTGCGGGGCTCAGTTATCTTTTCATCAGCCACGATCTGGCCGTGGTGGCGCGCATCGCCGATGAGGTCGCCGTTATGCGCGCAGGCGTGATCGTTGAACAAGCCGCCCCCGAGACCTTGTTCCACAATCCCCAGCACCCCTACACATGTGCGTTGATTGCCGCCCAACCCAAACCCGACATCACCCGCCCGATCAATTTGGACCTTGTTGCAAAAGGGGCGGGCAGCCCTGCCTCTTGGCCCGACATGTTCAGGTTTGAGGACAACCAAGCGCCCGCCCTACGCGAGCTAGAACCCGGACATATGGTGCGTTGCCATGCTTAGACAGACTTTGTTAAAAACCCTACCTTGGGTCTGTGCAGCACTGCTGTCCGGCCTGCCCGCCGCAGCCCAGCAACCGACAGTAAAAGAAAGCAGTTTTTGGGCCTCAGAGGTCAAAGGCGGCAATCTTCCCCCCGCCGCTCAACGCATCCCCAAAGAGCCGCTGGTCGTTGATCTAGAGGCCAAGGGCCGCAGCATCGGCACCCAAGGCGGCACGCTTCGCACCCTTGTTGGGCGCAGCAAGGACATTCGCCAGATGGTCGTTTACGGCTATGCGCGGCTGGTGGGGTACAATGCGGAATACGCGCTAACGCCCGATATCTTGCGGGACATCGTCTCCGAAGGAGATCGCAAATTCACCCTGCACCTGCGTAAGGGGCACCGCTGGTCTGACGGTGCGCCTTTTACGTCTGCGGATTTTGAATACTGGTGGAAAGATGTTGTTGGGAATGCTGATATCACCCCTTCTGGGCCACCCGAATGGATGATGGTTGGTGGCAAGCCGGGCACGGTAACTTTTCCTGATGCCCATACGGTTGTGTTTGAATGGACCGCACCAAACCCCAATTTTTTGCCGCTTCTTGCGCAGGCGCGTCCGCCCTTCATTTACCGCCCAGCGCATTACCTCAAACAGTTTCACACCGACTACGCCGATCCGAACATCCTAATCCAAGAAATCCAAGACGCCCGTGTAAAAAGCTGGGCCGCGCTGCATAACAAGCGCGACAACATGTATAAATTCGACAACCCAGATCAGCCCACTTTGCAACCTTGGTTAAATGCGACAGGCAAACCGACCTCTCGTAACCTATTTGTACGCAACCCTTATTTCCACCGCATGGACACCACAGGCACGCAACTGCCCTATATTGATGTTGTACAAATGACCGTTGTGGGCGGCGGCCTGATCGCGGCAAAATCAAATGCTGGCGAAGTAGACCTACAGGCCCGTGGTCTTGATTTCCGCAATGTCGCGATTTTGAAAAAGGGTGAAGCGGACGGCGGCAAATACCACACGCTGCTCTGGCAAAACGGCACCGCCAGCCAAATCGCCATCTACCCGAACCTTAATTTTGCTGATCCTGTCTGGCGCAATGTCATGCGTGACGTGCGATTTCGCCGCGCGCTCAGCCTTGGGATTGACCGCCGCATGATCAACCGCGCGCTGTATTTTGGCATGGCAAACGAAGGCGGCATGACCGCCCTGTCGCGCAGCCCGCTGCACAGCCCTTCTGATCTGGCGGCATGGTCCACGATGGACATCGCCCAAGCGAACGCCCTGCTGGATGAAATGGGGCTGACTGAATGGACACCGAATGGCCTGCGCATGCTACCTGACGGGCGCCCGATGGAGTTTGTGGTTGAAACCGCAGGTGAGCGTCAAGAAGAAGAAAATGCCCTGACCATTATCACCGACACATGGCGCGAGCTGGGCATTCGCCTGATCATGCGCCCGCTGGACCGCGACATCCTGCGCAA
>JBDVSG010000153.1:0-2132 GCA_039967155.1 Sulfitobacter sp.
GCGGTTGTTTTGGGGCTGAACCACAGGGCCGATTAAACCATTCCAACATCGAATGCCCAGAAAGACGAGAACTGTAACGTGACTCTCCATCTTCCCAAGATCTGGTTTCTGCGCCATGGGCAAACCCATTGGAATGCCGAGCGACGTATTCAAGGCCAGTTGGAATCCGAACTGACCGAGCAGGGGCGCGCAGACGCGCGACAGCAGGCGGTTCTGATGGCGTCTGTTCTGAGCCAATATCCGCCTTGTTACGTTTCACCATTGGGCCGCGCCCAGGAGACCGCACAGATTGCGCTGTCGGGCGCGCAATTCCAAACCGATGCCCGTCTCTCAGAGGCGCACGCGGGTGCCTGGCAGGGTATGCTGCATGATGATGTCCGGCGGGATTTTCCTACACTGGTCAGGCCGGAATCGTCCGCGTTAGAGCTATTTCTAGTAGCTCCCGGCGGCGAAGGGTATGAGCGTTTCAAGGCCCGCATCGTAGACTTCCTGTCGGAATTGAACAAACCAAGCGTCATCGTTGCACATGGACTACTTGGGCAGGTCATGCGTGGGCTTGTTCTCGGCCTAGAGCTCTCGCAAATGGGCCAGCTGAGTAACGGGCAGGGCTGCGTCTACGTGCTTGAGAATGGGCGTGAAGAGGTCTTGCGAAGGTGACAGTGATTTTTTGATCCAAATACCCTTGCACCGGGTTCGCCAAATGGGTACATCGCGACAGTCGGGTGATTAGCTCAGTTGGTAGAGCGCTTCGTTTACACCGAAGATGTCGGGAGTTCGAGTCTCTCATCACCCACCATCCCTTCTGCACAATGTATCGGACACCTACGCGGATCGCTTGATCATCCATGCGTGTTGTGTATTTGTGTTCGCTGCACCTCCGATGCACTCAGATCCTGAAGATGGACCTGTCGCGGTTTGATGCCGCTCCTTTGATAGCGTTTACTGCACCAAAGGAGACTGACTATGGGACTGAAACGGACAGACGAATTCCGCCAAGATGCGGTGCGCATCGCGCTGACCAGTGGGTTAACGCGAAAACAGGTGGCCGATGACCTTGGCATTGGGATGTCGACGCTGAACAAATGGATCACGGCGCACAGGGACACAGATGTGGTGTCGAAAGAGGATTTAAGCCTCGCCCAAGAGAATGATCGGCTTCGACGTGAGAACCGCATTCTCAAGGAGGAGAGGGAAATCTTAAAAAAAGCAAGGCAGTTCTTCGCGGGCCAAAAGCCATGAGGTTCAGGTTCATCGAAGAACAGGCAGGCAGCTTTCCAACCGATCGGCTGTGCCATGTCATGGATGTCAGTTCGCGTGGTTTGCGGGCGTTCCGCAGTCGTCCTGCCAGTCGCCGACAACGATCTGATTTGGTCACGCTGGCGCATATCAAGGAGCAGTCGCGTCTCAGTCTGGGCAGCTACGGCAGGCCGCGCATGACGGAAGAGCTGAAAGAGATCGGCCTGAACGTGGGTCACCGCAGCGTCGGCAGATTGATGCGCCAGAACGGCATATCTGTTGTGAGAACACGCAAACACAAAGTCACGACAGACAGCGATCATAAGTTCAATATTGCGCCCAACTTGCTCGATCGAAGCTTCTCAGCAGATGAGCCAAACCAGAAATGGGCAGGCGATATCAGTTATGTCTGGACCCGCGAAGGTTGGCTATATTTGGCCGTGATTCTAGATTTGCATTCACGGCGCGTGATCGGCTGGGCCGTGAGCAATCGTATGAAACGAGACTTGGCGATCCGTGCGCTGAAGATGGCCATCGCGTTCAGGTCCCCGCCGAAGGACTGCATCCACCACACGGACAGGGGCAGCCAATATTGTTCACACGACTACCAGAAGATCCTGCGCCAGCATGAGTTCAAGGTGTCCATGAGCGGCAAGGGCAATTGTTACGACAACGCGGCGGTTGAAACCTTCTTCAAGACCATCAAGGCAGAACTGATCTGGCGGCATCCTTGGGAGACACGGCGGAAGGCTGAGATGGCCATCTTCGAATACATAAACGGCTTCTACAATCCGCGTCGTCGCCATTCAGCACTGGGCTGGAAAAGCCCCGTCGCTTTCGAAAGGAAAGTGGCCTAAACGAGCACTTGGGGCGGCACGAAAGCGCGACAGGTCCAT
>JBDVSG010000154.1:0-3699 GCA_039967155.1 Sulfitobacter sp.
GGGGCTTAGGTGGGGTGCCGTGCCTCGGCCTCGACCTCGACCAGAAACTCGGGGCGGGTGAAGCCCGTGACAATCATCAAGGTCGAGGCGGGCTTGATCGTCAGTCCCGATACCATCGCATCGCGGACCTTCATGTAGGCGGCCATGTGATCGCGCGCCGTGACATAGGCGCTGAAGCGTAAAACATGCGAAAAATCCAGCCCGTCACAGGCTAGAATGGCGCGGATATTTTCAAAACAGATCTCCGCCTGTTGGGTAACTGACTTGGGAATGCTGCCATCGGCCGCCAATCCCAACTGTCCCGAGGTCAGCACAACCCCGCCGTCGGAAATCCCGTGGGAATACCCACCAAAGGGCGGGGCGATTGTGTCTGGTGTCAGGGATTTCATTGGGGGGCATCCTTTGGGGAAATTGAGGCGCGGCGGCTGGCGATTTGAATGAGGTTTTCCATCAGTTTGGCACGGGTCAGCGCCCCGACCGAGCCATGGCGCGGCGTGACCGCACCGGCCACGCGGACCACATCATCGGCAATGTCCGAGACCATCTTTCCAGCAGTATCATAGCTGATCCCGACGCCCACAACACAGGCGCCCGCGCGGATCATGCTGGCGTCAATCAGATCGGGCTGCCCTGCGGCAGAAATAACAATATCGGCCGATCTGAGGGTGTCGCCAATGGGATCGCAAGCTTGGTGTAAGAGGCTGACCTGCGCATCGATGCCCTTCAAGGACAACAGCATGGCCAAGGGCCGCCCCACCAGCATTCCGCGCCCGACGATGGCCACCCGTTGGCCCGCCAGTGGGATGCGGTAGTGGCGCAACAAATGCACGATGCCCGCAGGCGTGCAGGGCATGATGTCGGGCGTGCCCATCATCAGTTTGCCCAAATTTACGGGATGCAGACCGTCCACGTCCTTGCGCGGGTCAATCGCGGCGGAAATCGCCACTGGATCCAGATGTTGGGGCAGGGGCAGTTGCACCAGAATGCCGTCAACGGCAGGATCAACGTTATGGCTGTGGATGAGACCCAGCAGGGTGTCCTGATCCACCGCGTAGGGCAGGCGGGTGTCCTCACTGGCGACGCCTAAACGCGCGCAGGTGTCATGTTTGCGCCCCACATAGGCGCTGCTGGCGGGATCATCGCCCACCAGAATAGTGACGATTTTAGGGATTGTGCCACGGGCCACCAGAGCGGCGGCCCGTTTTTGCAGGTCATCAAAAAGCTGGTCGGCGCAGGTGTCGCCGTCCAGCAAAATGGGGTGACCCAGATCCATTAGAATCCAATGGAAGGGTCGATGAAGCGGTTGGTAACCACGTCTTGCGGGGTCACGTCCATGTCGGAGCGTTCATCCAAAGAAGGGGCCACGACAACCGCCATTTGTGCAGCGATTTCCATGTCAAAATCGCCCACGGTGTCGTTGTTGCCGTTGCCGACGATGCCCAGCTCACCCATCTTTTTGGCGCCGTTCGCCGCCAGCTCAGGTGAGGTTTTCCACCACCCTGTGCCAAAGCCGCCTTCGTTAAAGGCCACAACCACGTCCAGCACTTCGGCTGGGTCTTTGATGTAGTCGATGCTGGCCTGCTGCATCAGCGGCACAACTTTTTCCAAACAGGGGGCCAGCTCCTCCAGACGGTCCTTGGCCACGGCCAGAATGCCTGTGTAGTTGGGGTAGCCCAGATCATTAATCCCGACGGCGCCGATGGGTTTGCTCCAGTTGTTGCCGTTCTCGAATTTATAGACTTCGCTGGTCACAAAACCTTGGTTCAGCCATGTGCCGTTGTTCACGACAAAGTTCTCGCCATCGCCGCGGTAACCTTCGACAAATGTGTCAGCGGGCACGCCGGAATCGACAAAGAACTTGCCAAAAGTGCGGTCGATTGTGGACAGGTAGATCTTGCCCTTGCCGGAGGCGCCGAAGGCTTTGAGATCTTCGATGGTTTTGAACCCGTCTGGGTATGTACCTTTGTCCCAGAACAGAACTTGGGGCGATACATCAAGCGGCACGAATACGCCAACTGTCGGGAAACGCTCGGAATAAATGAAGGAGTTGTCCAGCTCATGAAAACCCAGATGCGGGCGTTTGCCCGCCTTGGAGTTGCCCATAAACAGCGCGGAATAGGATGTTTCACCGTCGCCCAACCCAATGCCACTGCCGCCTTCCAGCAGCTCAAGCGTGATGCCAGTGGACCCCAACGGCCCGCTATAGCTGCCAGACACCATTTCGCCGCCCGCGCCGATCAGCTGCATCAGCCCGCCATGTTCGGCCTGCATCAGCCAGTCTTTTTGGATCACCAACGGGTTCGGGCACACATCCGCCAACGGCGTTGTATAGGCAGCCTGCGCAAAATCGCCCGCATGTGCTGCGGTCCCAAGACCCAGTGCAAATGCCGAAGCGGTCATCAGTTTTAGGTGAGAAGCCTTCATTGAGAATTCCTTTTTGATGGAGATAGTGAAGCTTAAACGCGACCATGCCAGGCAGAGAACAGGATGTTGCCCAGCAGGTTAAAGAACAGATAGACAGAGATGGAAAGCGCTGAAGAGATGATCAAAGCGGCGTACATTTCCTCGTATTTGAATTCGATCTTGGCGTTGATCAGCATTTGCCCCAATCCGCCAGGACCTGCAAGAAAGAACAGTTCCGATACAATGGCGCCAATCACCGCCAGCCCAGCCGAAATGCGCAGCCCCGCAAACAGCGTAGGCGCCGCAGAAGGGAAGCCCGCCTTGCGCAGCAGCATTCCCCAGCTGGCATTTTGCAGGCGAAACAGATCAATCACCGACCGATCAAGGCTTTTGAGGCCCAGTAACAATGTCGTGGGGATAGAGAAAAAGGTGAATAAAGCGACGATCAGAACCTTGGGCAGGAACCCGAATCCCAGCGCGCTTTGGATCAGGGGGATGATGGCAAGAATCGGGATGGATTGCAGCGCCACCAGATAGGGGAAAATCGCGCGCTCCATCAGGCGCATGCGAAACATCACAATGCCCAAACCGATGCCAATCGGGATCGAAATCGCAAGGCCTGACAGTGCAATCGAAATCGTGACCAAGGCGCGCTGGCCCAGTTCGGCCCAGACCTCAGGCCGCGAGAAGGCCTTTTCCCACAGGCCAGAGGCGCTCGGCATCAAAAACTGCCGGTATTCGGGCAGTTGCATGCGCGTCCAGTTGTAAATCACAACCAGCACCAGCCCCAAAAGGATGGGTGGCACCAGCGCATTCAGGGTCAGGCGGGCAACGCTGGGCGGGGCAGACAGGGGGTTGGCCGCATGGGCGGGGGGCAGGTGCGGAGCGCGGGTGTCTTGGGTCATTTTTTGTCTCCCGTGGACAGGATCGTTTCGCGCAGCGCTTTGGAAATCGTGGCGCAGCCGCTTGCAAATTCGGGGGTCAGGCGCATGTCGGCGGTGCGCGGATGGGGCAGGTCGATGGCAAATTCGGCCGCGATTTGGCCGGGGCGTGCGGACATCATGACCACACGGTCTGACAGGAAAACGGCCTCGGGGATGGAATGTGTGATGAACAGGCCGGTGAAGCCTTTTGCGCGGTGCAGCGCGCTGGTTTCATCCAACAGCCGTTCGCGGGTGATCTCATCCAAGGCGCCAAAGGGTTCGTCAAACAGGAAAACGGAAGGATCCAGCGACAAGGACCGCGCCAGCGATGCGCGCATCTTCATGCCGCCAGACAAGGCGCGCGGAAAACGGT
>JBDVSG010000155.1:0-22584 GCA_039967155.1 Sulfitobacter sp.
TGACACCCGCGGCTTTGCTGATCACGACTGGGCCGCCTTGGCGCGCAAAGGTGAAGTCGCTGCGATTTACATGGGCAAAAAGTCTGCCCGCTTCATTCAGGGCCGTCTGCTGATGCACGGCGCTGACCGTCACACACCAATCACCTTGATCGAAAACGCCTCACGGTCTAATCAACGCGTCATTGAAACCTCTCTAGACGCGCTTCCCGCAACCTTGCAGGCCGCCAATTTGAACGGCCCTGCCCTGACATTCCTTGGTCTTGCCCCCCGCGCGGCACTGGCCATCGCCCCCACTTTGAAAATCGAGGAGCTTGCATAATGGCAAAAGCTTTCCAACCATCTGTTATCACCGCCAATGCTTTGCTTGAGGGCGATGTCGTCTATCTGCAGGGCCAGACATGGATCCGCGATCTGAAGGACGCCGAGGTTCTCACAGATGAGGCCGACGCCGACATCCGCCTGCTAGAAGCCAGCGCGCGCGTTGACGAAGTTGTCGGCGTTTATCTGATGCCCGTCGGGACAGAAAACGGCGGCATCCAAACCACCCATTTCCGCGAAGCGTTCCGCGCCAAGGGACCTTCCAACTATGCACACGGCAAGCA
This sequence comes from Sulfitobacter sp., assembly GCA_039967155.1. Classification (GTDB taxonomy): domain Bacteria; phylum Pseudomonadota; class Alphaproteobacteria; order Rhodobacterales; family Rhodobacteraceae; genus Sulfitobacter. The sequence goes on from JBDVSG010000155.1 coordinate 603, forward strand.
GGAGCAAGCATAATGTACGCATACACAGATTTTGACGACAAATTCCTTGCCGAACGCAACGCGCAGTTCCGCGCACAGGTCGAGCGCCGCATCGATGGCTCGCTTACCGAGGATGAATTCAAGCCCCTGCGCCTGATGAACGGGCTGTATCTGCAACTGCATGCCTATATGCTGCGTGTGGCCATCCCCTATGGCACGTTGAACGGCGCGCAGATGCATAAGCTGGCGGATATTGCGGACAAATGGGACCGTGGCTATGGCCATTTCACCACCCGCCAGAACATCCAGTACAACTGGCCAGAGCTGCGCGATGTGCCTGACATGCTGGATGCATTGGCCGAAGTGAACATGCATGCCATCCAGACCTCGGGCAACACGATCCGCAACGTGACCGCCGACCACTTTGCTGGTGCTGCCGCTGATGAGATCGCCGATCCACGCCCCGTGGCCGAACTGCTGCGCCAATGGTCCACCGATCACCCTGAGTTCCAGTTCCTGCCGCGCAAATTCAAATTTGCCGTCTCTGGCTCTCCTCATGACCGCGCGGTTCTAAAGGCGCATGACATTGGCATTCAAATCGTCGAACAGGACGGTGTGATGGGCTTTCAGGTTATTGTGGGTGGCGGTCTGGGCCGCACGCCGATGATCGGCAAGGTCTTATATGATTTTGTCGACTCTGAAGATCTTTTGCCAACGCTGGAAGCCATCGTATCGGTCTATAACCTGTTGGGCCGCCGCGATAATAAATACAAAGCGCGCATCAAGATCACCGTGCATGAGAACGGCATCGAAGACATCCGCGCCCGCGTTGATGCCCGCTATAAATTGATCCGCGCGCAGTTTACTGGCGTTGACCAACAGATGCTGTCGCGCATCGAGGCCGATTTTGCCCTGCCCACATTTGCAGACAAATCGCTGGCCCCGTATGAGGCCGCCTACACCAATGATCCTGTGTTTCGTGCCTGGGCGGACACCAACCTGTCCGATCACCGCGCGGCAGGCTATGCGATTGTGTCGATCTCGCTCAAGGCGCATGGCGCGACACCAGGGGATGCGACCTCCGCGCAAATGCGCGAAATGGCCGATCTGGCCGCTGAATTTGGCCATGATGAGCTGCGCATCAGCCACGAACAGAACGTCATCCTGCCTCATGTGCACCGCGCCGATTTGCCCGCCCTGCATGCGCGTCTAAAAGACCATGCGCTGGCCACGGCCAACATCGGACTGATTTCGGATATCATCGCCTGCCCGGGCATGGATTATTGCGCGCTGGCGACGGCCCGCTCGATCCCGATTGCACAAGAAATCGCCACCCGTTTTGATACGTTGAAGCTGGAGCACGAAGTGGGCCCGCTGAAGATCAAAATCTCGGGCTGCATCAACGCCTGTGGTCACCACCATGTGGGCCATATCGGCATCCTTGGGCTGGACCGTGCGGGTGTGGAAAGCTACCAGATCACCTTGGGCGGCGACGGCACAGAAGACGCTGCCATCGGCGAACGTTCTGGCCCTGGGTTTTCGGCAGATGACATCATTCCGGCGATTGAACGGATCGTTCAGGCCTATCTTGGCCTGCGCGAAGCCCCAAGCGAGACCTTCCTTGCCGCCTACCGCCGCGTTGGTCTGGCCCCATTCAAAGCGGCCCTTTACCCCGAGGCAAAAGCCAATGCAGCCTGATCCAAGTTTGGACCGCCGTGTGGAGGCTCTGAATGCAGAGCTGAAACACCACGCGGCGTCTAACATCGTACGCCACGCGTATGAGGCGACGCCAAATCTGGCGCTTGTCTCCAGCTTTGGAGCCGAAAGCGTTGCCTTGTTGCATGTTGTCTCTCGCGTCACGCCTGACGTGCAGGTAATCTTCATCGACACGATGATGCTGTTCCCCGAAACCCTGCAATACCAGCGCGAAGTCGCCCGCAAACTGGGGCTGCACCGCGTCAAGGTGATCCGCGCGGATACCTCCAAAGGCGATCCCGACAACACGCTGCACAAATTCGATACGGATGCCTGCTGTGACCTGCGCAAGACCCAAGTGCTGAACCAAGCCTTGCAAGGGTTCGACGGTTGGATCACAGGGCGCAAGCGGTTTCAATCGGGCCAACGCGCAGCGCTGCCCGCGTTTGAGGCAGAGGCCGGCACGGGGCGGATCAAAGTGAACCCATTGGCCCATTGGGCCCCTGAGGACGTGCAAGAATACATCGCCGAAAACAACCTGCCCCGTCACCCTCTGGTGGCGCAAGGGTATCCGTCAATCGGCTGTGCGCCCTGCACAACCCCCGTGGCCGAGGGCGAAGACGCCCGTTCAGGCCGGTGGCGCGGCGAAGAAAAAGAAGAATGCGGCATTCATTTTGTCGATGGCAAAATGGTTCGAATAGGAGCAACACAATGAGTGTACTTGTAAAAGATGCGGGATTTGCCGCGGATGATTGGACAAAAGGGTTCTGCGAAAGCGGCGCTGCAAATGATTGCGCGGCTTTGGATTTGCCCTCAGACACCCACCCTGAAGACGTGGTACTGTCGCCAGAGATCGAAATGATCCGCATTGATTTTCCATCCTCTGCGGATGGGCGCGGGTTTTCGATTGCACGGGCGCTGCGTTTGCGCGGCTATACAGGCCGCCTGCGCGCGCACGGTCATGTATTGGCTGATCAATACGCCATGGCCCGCCGCAGCGGTTTTGATGAGGTCGAGATCGACGAAGCGCTCGCAAAACGTCAGCCCGAAGATCAATGGCTGTTCCGCGCGGATTGGAAGAGCTTTGACTATCAGGCCCGTTTGCGCGGCTAGTAAACTTGCAACTGCCGCGCGCATTGCCTAGCTTCTCATAATATTGAATTTAAGGATTGCGGAGCAAGGCTCTGCGGAGAAACCATGACCGAGCAACAACCTGTGACCGCCACCACCCCAGCAAAACCCGTCCCCACGCTGCCTGATGCGCAGACTGTAACGGCCGTCAAACACTGGACTGACCGTTTGTTTTCCTTCCGCGTGTCGCGCCCAGCCTCGCTGCGGTTCCGTTCGGGCGAATTTGTGATGATCGGCCTTATGGGCGACCCGCACCCCGAAACGGGCAAACAAAAGCCGCTGCTGCGCGCCTATTCCATCGCCTCGCCTTCTTGGGACGAAGAGCTGGAATTTTATTCGATCAAAGTACAAGACGGCCCGCTGACGTCAAAATTGCAGCACATCAAAGTGGGTGACGAAATTATCCTGCGCCCCAAGCCTGTCGGCACATTGGTGCATGACGCATTGCTGCCAGGAAAACGCATCTGGTTCTTTTCTACAGGCACGGGGTTTGCGCCTTTTGCCAGCCTTTTGCGTGAACCCGAGACCTATGAAAACTTTGACGAAGTGGTCATCACCCACACCTGCCGCGATGTGGCCGAGTTGGAATATTCCCGCAAGCTGATCGAAGACCTGCAAGCCGACGAAATGATGCAGGAATTGATCGGTACCGAAAACCTTGCCAAAATCCGTTACTACCCCACGACCACCCGTGAGCAGAGCCCGAAGATGGGCCGTATCACCACGCTGCTGGAAGACGGCACGGTGTTCCGCGATTTGGGCATTGACGGCATCAACGTCGAAACTGACCGCGCGATGGTCTGTGGCTCGATGGGGCTGAACAAGGACATCAAAGAAGTGCTTGAAGGTTTTGGCCTTGAAGAAGGTGCGAACTCTGACCCCAAACACTACGTGATCGAAAAAGCCTTTGTTGGCTAATAGGCCTTTGTTGCCTGCATGATAGGCAACCGTGGTACAGATGCGGGCCGCAGGGAATTGACTTTTCCTGCGGCCCTATGCGTGATCAGGGCATGAAATTTTTCAAACCTCACCAATTTATCGCGTCCCATTGGCAATTGTTGATCATTCTCGCGGGTGTCTTTGTGCTGTGGCAAACGCCTGTCATGATTCCTTTGAAAATACTGGTTGTTCTACTGCATGAGCTGTCCCACGCGCTGGCGGCATGGCTCACAGGGGGATCGGTTGAGCAGATATCGGTTTCAACGGCACAGGGCGGGTTTGCCATCACCCGAGGGGGCAGCAGGTTTGTCATCCTATCGGCTGGCTATCTGGGGTCATTGCTCATTGGCGCGGCGTTGCTGATTGTTGCCCTGCGCAGCAACATTGACCGTCTGGTCACCGCTGTGCTGGGCGGTGTTATGATTTTGGTAACGGTTCTTTTTGTGCGGGATCTGTTCACCGCAGCCTTCTGTCTTGGTACAGCGGGCGTGCTGTTGGCATCATCGCGCCTGTTGGGCCATGCGGCCAATGACATGGTGCTGCGTGTGATTGGCCTAAGCAGTTTGATCTATGTGCCTTATGACATCTTTGATGACACGATTGCCCGCGCCGCGCTGCGTTCGGACGCGCATATGCTGGCGCAGGAATTCGGTGGCACGACGATGCTCTGGGGCGGGCTGTGGCTGGTGCTCAGCCTCGGTGTGATCCTCTGGTGCGTCAGACACATCCTCGGGCAAACCAGCAACCTGCCCCTGCCCTCACGGCGTTCAGAGCAACCATAAAAAAAGCCGCCCCCAAGGAGCGGCTTTCGTCTTGTAACGATGTGTCTGGCTCAGAGGCCAAGCGCTTCGCGTACGGCGTCCAAAGCAGAGGAAAGCAGTTCAGGGTTGTCCTGAGCAGATTCGATGCCTTTTGTCAGCACTGTCTTTTGGATTGCACCCAGATCAGAGCCTTCGATCAACGAAGTCACACCGTCCATGCTGAAGCCGTCAACGGACAGCAGCTGGGAAATGGCGCTGGAGGATGCATCAGTCGCAACTTCAGCAGCTGCCTCGGTTGCCGCTTCAGTTGCTGTGTCGGCAGCAGAATCAGTCACTGCTTCTACTGCGTCGCTTGCAACATCTGTTGCCGCTTCGGTCGTGGCTTCAACTGCGTCACCCGCCACATCGGCAACCGCTTCGGCTGTGTCCGCAACCGCGTCTGTTGTTGCTTCAACCGCATCGCTTGCGACATCTGTCGCTGCTGCTGCTGTGTCTGCAACCGCGTCCGTTGTTGCTTCAACCGCATCGCTTGCGACATCTGTCGCTGCTGCCGCTGTGTCTGCTACCGCGTCTGTAGTGGCTTCAACCGCATCGCTTGCGGCTTCTGTCGCTGCTGCTGCTGTGTCTGCAACCGCGTCTGTGGTGGCTTCAACCGCATCGCTTGCGGCTTCTGTCGCGGCTGCTGCTGTGTCTGCAACTGCGTCTGTTGTCGCTTCAACCGCATCGCTTGCGGCTTCTGTTGCTGCCGCTGCGGTGTCTGCGACCGCGTCAACCGCATCTGTTGCTGTGTCTGCAACGGCCTCAACCGCATCAGATGCAGCTTCGGTTGTTGCTTCTACCGCGTCTGCCGCTGTTTCAGTTACAGCGGTTGCTGCATCGCCCGCCGCTTCAACAGCGGATGTTGCTGTTGCTTTTGCGTCGCTTGCCAGCTCTTGAACACTGCGGCCAGAGTACAGCAAGTAGCCCCCAACCCCAATAATTGCAGCAATAACGATCCAAACAAGATTCTTCATATATCTTCCCCTTTGTTCACGGCACAGTATGACAGAGTGCCACCCATACGCGTGTTGGCGATCAAATGCTCTGGCTTCCCGCCATGTACAAGGGGAAAACAACCAATAGCATTGCAGGGTGGAATAATTTTCGCCTTGTATGGTAGCCATCAAGGGTTTATTTTGCAAACTTGGAAATTCAACCATCAAAAGGACGACCATCATCGCTCGCAGACCCCATAACGCACCGCCGCAACGAGACACCGGCCCGCGCGTCAATGAAAACATCCGTTCCAATGAAATCCGCCTGATTGGCGCCGATGGCGAAAACGTAGGTGTTGTAACACCTGGCCGCGCCATGGATATGGCGGATGAGGCTGGTCTCGATCTGGTCGAAATCTCGCCCAACGCCAATCCGCCCGTGTGCAAAATCATGGATTTCGGCAAATTCAAATACGAGACGCAAAAGCGTGAAGCCGAAGCGCGTAAAAAGCAAAAGATCATCGAGATCAAAGAGGTCAAGTTCCGTCCAAACACGGATACGAACGACTATGATGTGAAAATGCGCAACGTCTACAAGTTCCTCGAAAACGGCGATAAGGTAAAAATCACCTTGCGTTTTCGTGGCCGCGAAATGGCGCACCAGAACTTGGGCCGTGAATTGCTGGAACGTGTTGCAGAAGACACCAAAGAGCATGGCAAGGTCGAAAACTTCCCCAAAATGGAAGGCCGCCAAATGGTTATGCTGATCGGCCCCTTGCCCAGCAAATAAGCCGAAAAATAGCGCTCAAAATTAAAAACGCCCCGCTCCTTTTCAGGTCGGGGCGTTTTTCATTGCTATGCTGGCAAGCCGAACTAGGCGTTAAGCGCTGCAACCGCCCGCTTTGTCATCACGCCAACCAAATGGGCGCGGTAGGCGCCTGTACCGTGCAGATCACTGATCATATCACTGCCATCAGCGACCAGCCCCGCCAAAGCATCGACATGGAAGGACCCGCTCAGGGCCGCCTCCGCTTCTTCCCAGCGGAAAACACCGTTCTCCGACGCGCCTGTGACGGCCACCCGCACGCCCTCCTCGAATTTCGCGACGAACACTGCAACCAATGGAAACCGCGACGCGGGCTGCAGGTGTTTCTCGTAGTGAGCAGCCAATGGAATCGGGAAACGGACTTCGGTCACAATCTCGCCCTCCTCCAAAGCCGTATCAAACATCCCAAGGAAATAATCATCCGCCGCAATCTCGCGCGCATTGGTCACCACGGTCGCGCCGGCAGCTAGAACCACAGCAGGGTAACAGGCAGAAGGATCGTTATTGGCAACAGACCCTCCGATGGTGCCACGGTTGCGCACCGCCGGATCACCAATGCGCCCCGCAAGCGATGCCAAGGCAGGAAACGCATCCGCAGCCTGCTGCGCAACCACCGCATGGGTTACCCCACCGCCAACACACATCAAGCCCTCAGCATTCACCTCAAGCCCCTTCATGTCTTCAATTCCAGACAGCGACACCAAAACTGACGGCGCCGCCAAACGCGCCTTTAGCGTTGGGATCAGGGTTTGCCCGCCACTCAACGGTTGCGCTTCTTCTTGCTTCAGCGCCTCTAACGCTTCGGCAACTGTACGCGGCATTGCCACTTCAAAATCATACATCAAATTTACCTTTCGACGGCGGGTGCCCGCAGTTTTGACCCACAGCGCCCGTTTTCATTTTGCCTATAAACTCATGGCGCGCAGCGCCTTAACCGCCGATGGCTTCAACATCCTGCCCCGATGCAGCCATGATCGCCTTGATAATATTGTGATACCCAGTGCAGCGGCAAATATTGCCGTCCAGATAATGGCGTACCTCATCAACGCTGGGCTTTGGGTTTTCCTTCAGCAAAGCTGCAGCAGACATCACCATGCCTGGGGTGCAAAACCCGCATTGTAGCCCGTGATGGTCTTGGAATGCCTGCTGAATGGTGCTCAGGCTGCCATCGGCCGCGGCTTGGCCCTCGATGGTCGCAACCTGTGCGCCCTGTGCCTCAATCGCCAGCATCGAACACGCCTTCACCGCCAAGCCGTCCACATGCACAACGCAGGCCCCACACTGGCTGGTATCGCAGCCCACATGCGTGCCAGTCAGGCCTAGGGTGTCGCGCAGAAATTGCGACAGCAACGTGCGCCCTTCGACCTCGGCGGAGGCCGCGGCCCCATTCACGGTCATATTAATCTGGGTCATATCCACTCTCCGAGGGTGTCGTGTTCTGTAATATCAAAATACGTAAATCATGCCGGTGCAGGGATGAGAACCATTTTATCAAATGACCCTGCGCTCAAACGGGTTCAGCTGCGCGGGCGGCGCGGCTGAGGGCGGGTTGGAATCTCTTTTAGCAGCCCTCCAACGCCCATCCCCGCAATATCAGCCGAGCTGACCGCAACACCGCAGACAACACGCGCCAGCACCCAATCCGCCCCGTTCAAAGCAGGAGACCGCGCACAGCCCGGCAAGCCAATCACACAAGTCGGCCCCAGATTGCCCAAAAACAACAGATTTCCTGGGTCAACAGGCATCCCGAACCGCGTGATATGCCCGCCTGCCCCAACCAACGCGCTGGGGGCGACATCCTCTATGTCTGAGGTGGCAGACCCCGTGAGAATCAACACCAGCGGTGTCTCAGCCGCGCGAATGGCGGCTTGCAAAGGTGCGGCGGCGTGATCCACAACCACAACCTTGTCCAAAGTCACATCCAACGCGGCCAGACGCCCCTCAATGGCTGCGCGGCCTTTTTCGCCTGCTCCGCCCGCGATTTCGGTGATGATCAGCGTCGCGGCCTCAATCACAGGTGCGGCAAGGCTGACAGCGCCCTGAGCATGCGCCACCGCAGCCGCCAGCGCTGTGTTGTCCACGGCATAGGAAATGATCTTGATCGTGGCGACCAGATCGCCTGCGCGCAGCTGATGATGGGCCGGCACTGTGGCCACGGTGATCATGTCGTTCACGCCATTTACCGCCTGCAAAGCCGCGACATCCAGCATTGCCACTCCTGCGCGCTCTGCAATCAGGTTCACGCGCCCTGTGAAGGCCGTGCTGCGTTGCAATCCTGTGCCGCCCTGCAGCAGTGCATCCGCCAACGCGTCTGCGGCGGCGTTCTCATCGGTGTCGTTTTCTTCCAGCGTGGCAACGGTAACTTCGGCCCTGCCTATGGCGCGCAACGCGTGCAGATGATCCGGCTCTAGGATCTGACCTTTGCGCAGACGTCCCTCTGGCAAAGCCACGGAATGGGCCAAAATGCAGCCAAGCGCGTCCTCTATTGCGACTGAGCCGAATCTCATGGCATGCGCAACACATCGATCATCTGCGCAAGGATCGACACGGCGATTTCAGCAGGGCCAGAAGCGCCAATATCCAGCCCCACGGGGCCGTTGATCCGTGCGATTGTATGGGGGTCAAAGCCTGCAGCGCTCAGCCGTTCAATCCGGCCCGCATGGGTGCGTTTGGAGCCCAAAGCACCAATATAAAACGCCCTAGAGCGCAGCCCCACATGCAGCGCAGGATCGTCCAGTTTGGGATCATGGGTCAGCAACACCAACGCCGTGCGCGTGTCGATCTGCAAGTGTTCCAGCGCAGCATCGGGCCATTCGCCAACCACAGTCGCATCGGGGAAACGTTCAGGCGATCCAAAGGCCGCGCGCGGCTCAATCACTGTGGCATCGAACCCTGCGATTTTGGCCATCGGCACCAACGCCTGCGCGATATGCACGCCGCCGACAATCATCAGCCGCAACGGTGGATTGTGAATGCCTACGTAAGTCACGCCGTTATGCTCAATCCCCGAGCGGTCCATGCGGAAGCGATCAGCGTGGCCTTGCCTGCGCAGCGCGCGTTCCGATCCGTCCAGCACAATTTCATAAGCGATCGGGGTGCGTTCAGCACGTGCGGCCACCAATTCCTCGAGCATTTCCAGCGGCATGCCGCCCTGCCCGATGGGCTCCACAAGAATTCGAATCGTGCCACCGCACGCCAGTCCAACCGCAAAAGCATCCTCATCGCTGACACCGTAGTCCAGCACCTTGATGCCGCCGTCCTCCAGTGTCTCGAGGGCTTCGACCACCACCGCAGCCTCAACACAGCCCCCCGAGACCGACCCCTCCATCTGCCCGTCAGAGGAGACAACCATCTGCGCGCCCACACGGCGCGGCGCCGAGCCCCATGTCTCGATCACAGTGGCCAGCGCAGCGCCCTTGCCTTCGGCGATCCACAAAAGCGCCTGCTCGGGCGCACCTGAAATCGACTGCATCATGGGTCTCCTTGCATCGATAAAGAACAGATCGACAGCCTCCCTTAATCCGCGCCACAGCGCAAGACGGGATTGTGTCCCTTGCACCTAGGTCGTAGCCCTATTACATCTAAGATAACCACACCCCAAGGGAGCCCGCACATGCCAATGCAAGCCAATGAAATCGAAGACCTTTTGCGCGAGACGTTTCCAGATGCGCAAATCGTGGTCGAAGGCAATGATGGCGTGCATATGTCGGCAATGGTTGTGGATGAAAGTTTCCGTGGTAAAAACCGTGTGCAACAACAGCGCGCCGTTTATGCCGCCCTCAAAGGCAAGATGGATGGCGCCAATGGCGATTTACATGCACTTGCCCTGACAACAAAGGCACCAACATGATGATGATCTTCCTCACAACCGTTACCGCCCTGACATTCGGCACAGCTGCGCTGATCGCCCTGACACCCCCTAAAAAACCTGTTCCTGTTAAAGCTGCCGCAAGGAAAAACACATGACATCCGCAAATGAAGCCATCCAGAAAACCATCGATGACAACCAAGTCGTGCTGTTCATGAAAGGCACCAAAGAGATGCCACAATGCGGGTTTTCTTCGCGCGTGGCAGGTGTCCTGAACTATATGGGCGTGGATTATTCTGATGTGAATGTTCTGGCCGATGAAACCATCCGCCAAGGCATCAAAGATTTCTCTGACTGGCCCACAATTCCGCAGCTTTATATCAAAGGCGAATTTGTTGGTGGCTGCGACATCATCACCGAGATGACCATGTCCGGTGAGTTGGACACGTTGTTCGCCGAAAACGGTGTTGGGTTTGACAAAGATGCCGCCGAGAAGATTCGCGAAGCAAACGCCTAAATCAGGCGCTTAGGTCGGCACGCACCGTCTGCCCGCCTGCTGAACATTAAAAAAGCGCGCCACCCGGTGGGATGGCGCGCTTTTTCTTTTGGGTTTTGCGATCTTGCCGCTTAACCGCCGACTTTCTCATCGACTTCGGCAGCCAAGGATTCGGCACGTGCGGCGATTTCAGCCAAAGTATCGGTCACAGATTGCGGCACAACAGGCACTTCGATGCGCTCAGGCTCCACCACAACATTGCGTAGGCCTTCCAGTTCGGCCTCGCGTTCGGCAAGCTCGGCGCGGACCTCTGCGATCTTATCTTCGACGCTTGCGGTTTTATCGGCCAGCATCAGCCCCGCCATCAGAAGCATACGTGCCTCGGGCATCCGGCCCACGGCATCTGCCAGCACTTGGGCTTCATCATCCAGCATTTTGGCCGCAGAGTGCAGGTAGCTTTCTTCGCCCTCCTGACAGGCCACATCAAAGTGACGCCCCCCGATGGAAATCTTTACCTCTGGCATTATGCGCCCTCCTGTGGGGTTTTATCGGCTGATGCGACCTCAACCAGTGGCTGTAGATTGGCCAGAATGGTGGATGCTTCGGCGACATCTGCCGCGCGGGCTGCGCGCAGGCCTTCCAGTTCGGCCAGCATGGCTTTGTTGATCAAATGAGGCTCGCCGACCCCTTCTGTATTTGCCTCGCGCAGGGCGGCACAGGCGTCAGACAGCTGCGCATTGGCACGGCGCACGCGCTGCAGCTCAATATCCAGTTGCGCCATGCGCGCGGCGCCTTCCTCGACTTGCGTGCGTAGGGTTGCGAACTCTGTCTCGGATTTGCTGCGCAGGCTGCGCACGCGCTCTTCCAACTGTGCATTGGCCGTGCGTTCGTCTTCTAGCTTGCGCAGGGTTTCTTCGTCAGGGCCGCTGGAAGCCGCGCCCATTTTGTCCAGACCGAACGCGACCTGATCCATCGCGGCCGTGATCCGCCGCTGTAATTCTTCGATATCGCTCATATGCCTCTCTCACTCACTTCACTGACGCGCCGCTGGGAACACCACACGAATCGGTTCACGCCTAATATTCCTGCGATCCTACCCAAAGCAGGAATAAAATACTGCCCCCCTTTCAGATCAGCAACTTGGGGCGCGTTGTTGATGCCAATTGTTGCCTTTTACTGTACGTTCATGCGCTTGATCTTTTGTGCTGCCCTGATATGCAGCGGAAAACTGTCAAAATTACGCTTGTTCCCTTTTTTATAGGAGTCCCCCGCGTGGATCTCAAAGCTCTCCAATCCGCCCATCCTGATCACTGGTCCAAAGCAACTGCCATTCGTGCGCTTGCTCTTGATGCGGTTGCACAGGCGAACTCTGGCCACACAGGCATGCCCATCGGGATGGCCGATGTGGCAACGGTTCTGTTCCAGAACCACCTGAAGTTTGACGCTGCCACCCCAACGTGGCCTGACCGTGACCGGTTCATCCTGTCTGCGGGCCATGGGTCTATGTTGATCTATGCGCTGTTGCACCTTGTCGGCGATGTGCAATTCCCAATGGATGAGATCAAGAACTTCCGCCAGATGGGCCGCCGCACTGCGGGCCACCCAGAGAACTTCCTTGCTGATGCGATTGAGACCACCACAGGCCCTCTGGGCCAAGGCATCGCGAACTCTGTCGGGTTTGCCATGGCCGAGGAAATCCAGCGCGCCACCTATGGCGCCAAAGTTGTGGATCACCACACTTATGTCATCGCGGGAGATGGCTGCCTGATGGAGGGCGTCAGCCAAGAGGCCATCGCCATTGCGGGCCGTCACAAGCTGAGCAAACTGATTGTGATGTGGGACAATAACAACATCACCATCGACGGCCCTGTTACCCTGTCCGACACCACCGATCAGGTTGCGCGCTTCCGTGCGGCAGGCTGGGACGTGCAAGAAATCGACGGTCACAACCCCGATGAAATCGACGCTGCCCTGACAGCCGCCAAAAAGACCGACACCCCCAGCATGATCGCGTGCAAAACGCACATCGCATTGGGCCACGCCGCGCAAGACACCTCCAAAGGCCACGGCGCATTGACCGATCCTGCGCAGGCCGCTGCCGCCAAAGAAGCATGGGGTTGGAGCGCTGACGCCTTTGAGATCCCTGCCGACATCAAAACAGCATGGGAAGCCATCGGCAGCCGCGGCGCGCAAGACCGCGCTGCTTGGGAAGAACGTTTCGCTAAAATTCCGGGCAACAAACGCGACACGTTCAACCGCGCACTCGCTCTGGAAGCTCCAAAGAAACTGAGCGCCGCCATCAAAGCGTTCAAAAAAGACACCACCGAAAACGCGCCCAAGCTGGCCACCCGCGCCTCCTCTGAGAAGGTTTTGCAGGTCATCAACCCGATCATGTCTGAGACCGTGGGCGGCTCTGCTGACCTGACAGGCTCAAACAACACCAAGACGGATGATCTGGGCGTGTTCGATCTGGACAGCCGTGGCGGGCGCTATGTCTACTGGGGCATCCGTGAGCACGGCATGGCCTCTGCGATGAATGGTATGGCGCTGCACGGCGGTTTGCGCCCCTACTCTGGCACATTCATGTGCTTCACCGACTACGCCCGCCCTGCCATGCGTCTAAGCGCGCTGATGCAGGTGCCCGTGGTCTATGTGATGACCCACGACAGCATCGGTCTGGGCGAAGACGGCCCGACCCACCAACCGGTCGAGCATTTGGCGATCAGCCGTGCAACACCCAACACGTTGGTCTTCCGCCCAGCGGATACCGTTGAAACCGCCGAAGCATGGGAGCTGGCGCTGACACAGACCAGCACGCCTTCTGTTTTGTCGCTGACACGTCAGGGCCTGCCCACCGTGCGGACAGAACATAAGACAAAGAACATGTCCGCGCAGGGCGCCTACACGTTGATCGACGCAGAAGGCAAACGTCAGGTGATCCTGATCGCCACCGGCTCGGAAGTGGAAATCGCGTTGAAAGCCCGTGACATCCTGCAAGCCGAAGGCATCGGTACGCGCGTTGTGTCTATGCCCTGCATGGAGCTGTTCGCCCAACAAGACGAATCCTACCGCAAGCGCGTTCTGCCAGGGGGTGCGGTGCGCGTCGGTGTAGAAGCGGGCGTACGCCAAGGCTGGGATCAATGGTTGCTGGGCGAGCGCGGCAAATTCGGCAAAGCCGATTTCGTCGGTATGGACAGCTTTGGCGCCTCTGCCCCTGCGGGCGAGCTGTTTGTGAAATTCGGCATCACAGCGGAAAACGTAGCGGAGAAAGCCAAAGCTCTGCTGTAATTCGGTCGGTTTCTGCTGATCTTCAGGCCATTTGACTGGCACAGTTGAAACGACCCTAAACGACGGAACCGGACGCTTGCGTGAAGTGATGCAAGCGTCCGTTTTTTTTTGCCGCACCGCCCATGCCCTACGATATTGCCGACAAATGGCATCTACATGTCCGTGACCTCGTTTACCCCGCCGCCCTGCCTCCCAGCATGATTGCCAAAAACGCGAGGCCCGACATCCCCCAAACGCGTTATTTTTATGACCTCTGCGCGGTTGCACCGATCAGGTTTGGGGGCGATTGTTTCTCTACCAAAGATGGTATGATGCCGAAAATCAGCCAAATTGCGCCAATCTTGCCACATTCTCGGCGGCTTTCAGCCATATGACGCCTTTAGACAAAGGGAGCGTTGCATGAAGTTAATTCCATCTTAACGTGTAGGAGCCACGGTTGGTGTACGACTTCATAGACTAAGGACAACACAAACGGAGAAGCGATTATGGCCTATATTCTGACTGCAATCATGACTGGTGGTGTTTCCGCGTTGCTCTGCGCTTTGACAGGCGGCAGCCTAAGCGAGATTTTCTGGAATTACGTTTTGTTTGGCCACTTAGGCATTGTGACGCTTGCTTTGGCTGTTTTGGCCAGCACGGCCTATGATCGTATCGGGACCGGCACCTCCGCTGTAAGCTAACGACAGATACACCAACGGCGCGCGCGATCAGACAGCCGCAGCAGCCCGTATCCCCCCACCCACTGTTATTTTGCCGAAAACAGGCGGCGCCACAGGGGGGTAATCACCTTTTCGCCTACTGGTATCAGCAACATCCCTAGGGCCAGCCCCAACACACCGTCTATTCCTGCCTTCACCATCCATTCCATCGCGCCGGCCCAAGACACAGGTACTTTGTGGCCAACCGCATAGGCGATATCGTGAATGATGGTTTCAGGCCCAGCCAGCCCCAGTTCTTTCAGGCCATGCACGATGATCGATCCGCCAACCCACAACATCGCTGCTGTTCCCACCACTGTGAGCAGGCGTAAAAATTTTGGCATGCCGCGGACCAGTGCCCGCCCTACCGCCCGTGTGGGCGACAAGCGGCCGCGTTTTGCCATGGCCAAACCTACATCATCCATTTTCACAATCAACGCGACCGATCCGTAAACGGCCACGGTTATGATCACGGCTACGGCGGCCAATGTCGCGGCTTCCATCCAAAAGCCACTTTCGGGGATCGCTGCCAAGGAAATCGTCATGATTTCAGCCGACAGGATAAAATCGGTTTTGATGGCGCCTTGGACTTTTTGTTCTTCCAAAGAAGCAGGATCGGAGGGCGTGTCCCCAGCCGCGGCAGGTTCCGCATGGCCGTGGCCCCAGCCCAAAACATGGGCCACTTTCTCGGCACCCTCAAAACACAAATAGGCCCCGCCCAGCATCAATAGCGGCGCAATGGCCCATGGCGCAAAGGACGACAGCGCCAGCCCCGCGGGCAGCAGGTAGAGCAATTTGTTCTTCAAAGATCCTTTTGTGATTTTCCAGATCAAGGGCAGTTCACGCTCCGCCGCAAACCCTGACACATATTTGGGCGTCACAGCCGCATCGTCGATCACCGCACCAGCAGCTTTGGTTGATGCTTTGGTCGCCTGCCCGATCACATCATCCAACGACGATGCTGCTACTTTGGCAATTGCCGCCACATCATCAAATAACGCAATCAGTCCACTCATTCATCTGCTCCACGCAACATCGATCGCTCAAAAGCTAATATGTGGGCACCAGAATGCCAATGCCCCTGTGCCGTTACCGCTAACCTATTATTTTAACGCTAACAATTCGGATTTGGCGGCTTTTGCCTCTGGCCCCTTGCTGTCGGGGGCGTCTATAGCAACGTTAACAAATCTCTATGAGGAGCCCCACCATGACGATCAAAGTCGGGATTAACGGATTTGGCCGCATCGGCCGCTGTACCTTGTCACACATCGCCCAAAGCGCGCGTGAAGACATTGAGGTGATCAAGCTGAATGCAACAGGTCCAATCGAGACCGCGGCCCATCTGCTGCGCTACGATTCTGTGCATGGGCGCTTTCCAGGTGAGATCACACTGGATGACGGCTATATGAACCTTGGCCACAATGACATCGAAGTCATGTCGACCTACAACCTAGAGGAACTGGACTGGGCCGGTTGTGACGTGGTGTTGGAATGCACAGGCCAGTTCAATGATGGCAACAAAGCAAAGGCGCATATCGAACAAGGCGCCAAAAAGGTTTTGCTATCTGCGCCAGGTAAAAACGTGGACCGCACCGTTGTGTTTGGTGTGAATGATCACGAAATCCTTGCAACTGACACGATGATTTCAAACGGCTCTTGCACAACGAACTGCCTCGCTCCTTTGGCAAAAGTAATGCATGAGGCGGTGGGCATTGAAAGCGGTCTGATGACCACGATCCACAGCTATACTGGTGACCAACCCACGTTGGATAAACGCCACAAAGACCTCTACCGCGCGCGCGCCGCTGCCATGGCAATCATCCCGACATCAACCGGTGCTGCCAAAGCATTGGGAGAAGTGCTTCCTGCGCTCAAAGGGCGTCTGGATGGCACCGCCATGCGCGTGCCCACCCCCAACGTCAGCGCCGTTGACCTGACCTTCACCGCGTCACGCGATGTGACGGTTGAAGAAATCAATCTGGCTGCAAAAACCGCGTCCGCGGGCCCGATGGCGCGCGTTCTGGCTTATGACCCTGATCAAAAAGTCTCTATCGATTTCAACCACACCGAGCACAGTTCGATCTTTGCCCCCGACCAAACAATTGTTGTCGCTGGGCGTACGGTGCGTGTGTTGTGTTGGTATGACAACGAATGGGCCTTCTCGACACGTATGGCGGATGTCGCTGTCGCGATGGGCAATTTAGGCTAACACTTGTTGCGACGGGTTGCCTGCCCTAAACACGGGGGGCAGGCAACGAAAAGGGCGCACCATGACCAACCGCATCGCAATTATTCTGGCTTTGCTGATCATTGGCGCTATCGCCATCGACTACTTCTATTATGGCACGGAGCATCTGATCTTCCTCGGCAAAAAGCTGGCGGAATTGATCGAATGGATCGCCTTCTGGCGATAAGCGCCAGATTTCAAACCCCAGCCCCCTAGGCGATTGGCACTGTCGGCAGGCCCCTACGCGATTTGTGGCGCGAAGGGACGCTGCGTGTTTCCTTAGGCTTTAAAGCGTTCGATCAGCTTTTCATTGACGCGCGCCGGGACAAATTTGCTGACATCGCCGTTTAGCCGTGCAATTTCTTTGACCAGCTTACTGGCAATCGCCTGCCGCTGCGCTTCGGCCATCAAGAAGACTGTCTCAATTTCCTGATCCAGCTGCCTGTTCATACCAACCATTTGATATTCATATTCAAAATCCGAAACCGCGCGCAACCCACGCACAATAAGATGGGCCCCCACATCGCGCGCGCAATGGATCAGCAGATTCTCGAACGGATGAACGACAATCTCGATGCCCATTTCTTTGGCCAGACAGACACATTCCGTTTCGATCAGCCCGACCCGCTCCTCCAGAGAAAACAGCGGTCCCTTGTCGCGGTTGATCGCTACTCCGATCACCAATTTATCCACAAGAGACGCCGCACGGCGGATGATATCAATATGCCCCAATGTGATTGGGTCGAAAGTGCCAGGATATAGGCCCACGCGCATAACAAGCGCTCCTTGGATTAGGTATCATAGTATGCGCTAAGCAATCACGCCAACGCAGTGGATGCAAACAGTCAATTACGCGCCGCGGATCATCCCCTCAAGCGCGTCTTTCTCCATGGCCAGCTCCGATAAACGCGCCTTGACCACATCCCCAAGCGAGATAAGCCCGATTAATGCGCCCTCCTCAACCACAGGCATGTGACGAAACCGCCCTTCGGTCATCTTTTCCAACACAAAATCAGCCCGCATATCCCGATCACACGTCACCAGCTTCGTGGTCATGATGCTGCTGACAGGTTCGGTCAGGCAAGAAGCCCCCTTGCGTCCCAATTGCCCCACGATATCACGTTCCGAAACGATACCGTCCGCAGACTTACCATCGGTTGAAATAAGAATTGTACCGATACGACGTTCTGACAGCATGTTTGCCGCTTCAGAAATCGTCGTTGAAGGCGCAGCGGTTATCACGCTGTCATCCGCTTTGGACTTCAGGATTTGAGACACTAACATTGATCATCCTCCCATGCTCAGGTGTTGTGTAGGAACATGGTCGCGCGTGGGGCGGTTCATTGTCAAGCGTACTGTTCTTAAACGCTCATTTCTTCCAGTCGCGCCACTTCTGCCTTCAACCCAGCCGCAAGCTGATCCGCAAACCGCGCAAGCCTGATGTTTTGTGCATCATCCACATGACGGATCAAATAAAACGCACGGGTCAAGCTGACCTGCTGCGTTAAAATCCGACGTACATCGGGCGCAAATGGCAGGCTGAAATCATGCACCACCCCCACGCCAGCACCTTGGCGCAGCATGTTCACCTGTACCGATACCGAATTTGACGCCAAGGCGATCCGCCCTGCCCCCAAATCCGCAAGATAATCCAACTCTCGGTCAAAAATCATGTCAGGGATATACCCAACCATCCTATGGGACTTCAGAGCGTCCAAATCATCAATCGGCCCATGCTGTTTCAGATATGCCTCAGAGGCCGCAAGATGCAGGCGGTATTCACTGATCTGTCGCACCATTAACCGGCCCGCAGTTGGGGCACTGACACCAATCGCCATATCCGCTTCGCGTCGCGTCAAATTGATCACCCGTGGCAATGCAACAATCTGTATGTCCAACGCAGGGTTTTCCCGCCCAATCGCCGCGCAGACCTGCGGCAACAGATAATTTGCACAACCATCTGGTGCCCCCAACCTGATTTGCCCGCTGAGCGTCTCACTCTGCGCCACATCACCGACAGATGCGCTGCGCATGGCTTGCTCTACGCCTTCCGCGCGCTCCAACAGCTGCCCGCCCGCCTGCGTCAGCGCATAGCCTTGCGGAGATTTCACAAACAACGCCACCTGCATCGCGGCCTCCAAACGCGCCATGCGCCGCCCCAAAGTTGCAGGATCCAACCGTAGGATCTTCCCCGCGCCAGACAGGCTTTGCTCGCGCGCGACTGCTAAAAACAATCGCAGATCGTCCCAATTTTGCACAAACAGCCCCTTCTTTATTTTGCCTTTAAACTCAATCCCGCCCCTACGGCTGGATCAACCGTCAATTTCACACACCTACAAAAACGCAAAGCAATTTTGAATTCTTGCCCCTATCCCGCATCTTTTTGCAAGACTAGAGTGCAGACAAAGCAACAGGAGATCCCAATGCAAGAGCTGACCCACTACCTCAACGGCGCACACGTCAAAGGCACGTCCGGCCGTTTCGCAGACGTCATGAACCCCGCAACAGGCGAAGTTCAGGCCAAATGCCCCCTCGCCAGCAAAGAAGAACTAGAACAAGCCGTCGCATATGCAGCGGCTGCGCAACCCAAATGGGCCGCAACCAACCCCCAGCGCCGCGCGCGGGTGTTGATGAAGCTGGTGGACCTGCTGAACCGCGACATGGACAAACTGGCCGAAGCA
Organism: Sulfitobacter sp.; assembly: GCA_039967155.1. Classification (GTDB taxonomy): domain Bacteria; phylum Pseudomonadota; class Alphaproteobacteria; order Rhodobacterales; family Rhodobacteraceae; genus Sulfitobacter. The sequence goes on from JBDVSG010000155.1 coordinate 20,106, forward strand.
CTGAGCCGTGAGCACGGCAAGACGCTTCCCGATGCTGCTGGCGATGTGCAGCGCGGCCTTGAAGTTGTGGAATACTGCATTGGCGCGCCACAGCTGCTGAAGGGTGAATTCACCGATTCTGCGGGTCCTGGCATCGACATGTACTCCATGCGTCAGGCGCTTGGCGTGACGGCGGGCATTACCCCGTTCAACTTCCCTGCCATGATCCCCATGTGGATGTTCGCCCCTGCCATCGCATGTGGCAACGCGTTTATCCTGAAACCCTCCGAGCGCGACCCCTCTGTGCCCTTGATGCTGGCCGAACTGGCCGAAGAAGCGGGCCTGCCAAAGGGCATCTTGCAGGTTGTGAATGGCGACAAAGAAGCCGTTGACGCGATCCTCTATAACGATGTGATCCAATCCGTGGGCTTTGTTGGCTCCACCCCGATTGCTGAATACATTTACGGCACCGGCTGTGCGCAGGGCAAACGCGTTCAGTGCTTTGGCGGCGCGAAAAACCACATGATCATCATGCCTGACGCCGATATGGCGCAGGCCGCAGATGCGTTGATTGGCGCGGGCTACGGCGCTGCGGGCGAACGCTGCATGGCGATCTCCGTTGCTGTGCCTGTGGGCGAAGAAACGGCTGACCGCCTGATCGAAGAACTGGTGCCACGTATCGAGAAACTTAAGGTTGGCCCATACACTGCAGGTACTGATGTGGATTATGGTCCCGTCGTCACAGCCGCCGCCAAAGCCAACATCGAGCGTTTGGTACAAACTGGCATCGACCAAGGTGCCGAGCTGGTTGTGGATGGGCGTGATTTCAAACTGCAAGGATACGAGGAAGGTTTCTTTGTTGGTCCGCATCTCTTTGACCGCGCGACGAAAGACATGGACATCTACACGCAAGAGATCTTTGGCCCCGTCCTGACCTGTGTCCGCGCACAAACCTATGAAGAAGCCATCGGTCTGGCGATGGATCACGAATACGGCAATGGTACCGCCATCTTCACACGCGACGGTGACGCAGCGCGCGATTTTGCCAACCGGATCAACGTTGGCATGGTCGGTATCAACGTACCAATCCCTGTGCCACTGGCCTATCACACGTTTGGCGGTTGGAAAAAATCTGTATTTGGCGATTTGAACCAGCACGGCCCTGACGCGTTCAAATTCTATACACGCACAAAAACTGTGACCGCCCGCTGGCCATCGGGCATCAAAGAAGGGGGCGAGTTCTCTATTCCGGTCATGGAATAAGGGCTCTGCCTGCCTGTCTGTTGGTGCTTGTTGCACCTGCGGGATTGAGTTTAAGGGCAAAATAAAGAAGCGGGGGGCGGCGCCTAAAGGGGCTGCCCTGCGCAACACGAGGGATGGGAGGGTGCTGAAAAACTCTTGTAGGATTTCAGCGCTACCTTTGTGGAAATTTTTTGGGAGGACGACATGGATTTTGCGTTGAGCGAAGAACAATCCGCAATTTTCGATATGGCCTATGCTTTTGGGCAGGAACACATCGCGCCACATGCGCAGGCGTGGGAGAAGGCCGAGACGATTCCGAAAGAGCTGTGGCCGAAGATTGCCGAGCTTGGGTTTGGTGGGCTTTATGTATCTGAGGATTCGGGTGGCTCTGATCTGACGCGGCTGGATGCGACGTTGGTGTTTGAGGCGCTCTCAATGGCCTGCCCTTCCGTGGCCGCGTTTTTGTCGATCCATAATATGTGTGCAAAAATGCTCGACAGTTTTGCGTCTGACGATCTGAAAGGCCGGATCATGGACGATGTGTTGTCGATGAAAACCGTGCTCAGCTATTGTTTGACCGAGCCCGGATCGGGATCTGACGCGGCGGCGCTCAAGACACGGGCTGAACGCAACAACGAAGGTTATGTGTTGAACGGGTCCAAAGCGTTCATCTCTGGGGGGGGATACTCTGACGCTTATGTCTGCATGGTCCGCACAGGGGAGAACGGTGCGGGAGGTGTTTCTACGGTATACGTTGAGGACGGAACCGCGGGGCTTAGTTTTGGTGGATTGGAAGACAAGATGGGGTGGCGCAGCCAGCCTACTGCGCAGGTACAATTTGACAATTGCGCCATTCCGTCAGGCAATTTGGTCGGCGAGGAAGGCAGTGGGTTCAAATACGCCATGAAGGGTCTTGATGGCGGGCGGTTGAACATCTCGGCCTGCTCGCTTGGGGCGGCGCAGATGGCATTGACCAAAACGCTGGACTACATGGGAGAGCGGCAAGCCTTTGGCAAACCTATCGATCAATTTCAGGGGCTGCAATTCCGTCTCGCTGATATGGAGATTGAACTGCAAGCCGCACGAGTGTTCCTGCGCCAAGCGGCGTGGAAATTGGACACCGCTGCGCCAGATGCAACAAAACACTGCGCCATGGCCAAGAAATTTGTGACCGAAGTGGGCAGCCGCGTTGTGGATCAATGTCTGCAGCTGCATGGCGGCTACGGCTATCTGGCCGATTACGGCATCGAGAAGCTGG
>JBDVSG010000156.1:0-4551 GCA_039967155.1 Sulfitobacter sp.
CAGATGGAGGCCCCCGTCTGGAAGCGGCTCCCGAATTTTTGCTTTAAAACCCCAAGCGCCGCTGCGATGCCTTCTTCGTTGCGCGCCAGCGCAGTTGCCTGAACCATGGATTACTCCCCCAATACAATACCTTCACGGCGCGGATCCGCCCCACCCCGTAATTGTTCCCCAATCTGTATCAGATGCAAGCCCGATGTTAACGCCCGCGCGTTGACCTGATATCCGATTTCGCCCAGCGCATCGGCTAGATCTTCGGCTTTGGTGCCCAGTTCCAGATCATAAGTGCCAAACCGATTAACCGCATGCGGCAACCCCGCTGCCGCTTGGGGGTCCAGCCCCCAATCCATCATCGCAATGAGCGCCTGTGCCGTATAACCGATAATCCGGCTTCCCCCCGGCGATCCCGCAACGATGACAGGCACGCCGTCCTTCATCACAATTGTTGGCGACATGGATGACCGAGGCCGCTTTCCTGGCGCAACCCGATTGGCGATGGGAACACCCTCACGGTGACTGCGAAATGAGAAATCCGTCAACTCATTATTCAACAGAAATCCACCTGACATCAGGCGGCTGCCAAACCCATTCTCGATTGTCGTCGTCATGGAGGCAACATTCCCAAACCGATCCACAATCGAAATATGCGAGGTCGAGGGAAGCTCGAGGGCCTCATCATCAGCCCAAAGCAGTGCATGATCAAACTCTGGCGCGCCCGCAGATACCTCTGACAAGGCAGCGTCGCCGGATAACAGCTCTCCACGCGCGTTCAGGTATTCGGGTGCCAGCATCCCCTCAACAGGTACAGGCACATAATCACTGTCCGCCACGTACCGCCCACGGTCCGCAAAAGCGAGCCGCGACGCATCGCCGATCAACCGCCGCACAGCAACGTCCTCAGGGCCCGCGCTCAGATCATACGATTGCAGCATGCCCAACATCTGCCCAACGGCAATTGCCCCTGAGGAAGGTGGCCCCATACCACAGACCTCATGCGCGCGGTAAGTTGCACAAACCGCTGGCCGCTCCTTTACACGGTAGATGGCCAAATCCACCTCAGACAGAACACCTGGATTACCAGCTGCCCCCTGTACGGCCGCAACGATGTCTTCCGCGATATCACCAGTGTAAAACGCGTCGATGCCCTGCTCAGCCAGCAAACGCAACGTTCGCGCATAGGGTGGATTGACCAATGTTTCCCCTGCTTCAATCGGTTGACCCTCGGGTAAGAAATACGCCGCCGTATCGGGAGAACTGGCCAACCGCTCTGCATCAGCTGAAACCAATTGGGCCAAACGCGGGCTTACGGAAAATCCCCCCTCAGCCAAATCAACCGCAGGGGCCAGCAAACTGGCCCATTCCTGTGTGCCATAGCGCTCATGCACCTGCGCCAATAAGGCTGGCGTGCCCGGCGTCCCAACCGACCGCCCCCCGACAACCGCATCAAAAAACCGCATCGGCTCCCCGCTCGCATCCTGAAACAACTGAGGGGTTGCAGCCAGCGGCGCAGTTTCGCGCCCGTCAAATGTAGTGAGTTTTCCAAGGGCCGCGTCATACCAAACCAAAAACGCGCCGCCTCCCAACCCTGAACTTTGCGGCTCAACAAGCCCCAACATCACTTGAACCGCCACCAATGCATCAGCTGCCGTACCACCCGCCGCCAACACATCTGCGCCCGCCTTTACAGCATGGGGATTGGCTGCTGAAATCATCCATTCATTGGCAACAACAGCCACACCACGTTCTTTCGCCGTCAAAGCCGCTGCGACATCAGGCGATAGGCTTTGAAACTCCCCTGCACTGCCCGCTTCAGGGGTAACCGTATCCGCCGCTTGCTGCGCAACACCAATGCTCGCCATCGCCACGAACGCTCCCGTCAAACCAACACGCAACATCTGCAACCCTCTTCTTTATTTTGCCCTTAAACTCATCCGAGCTCTCATCGCTTACACCCCGCCAGCCGATCACATCATCGACGGTACAACCTGATCCGGAGGGCGGTGGCCATCATCGAAAGTTTTGATGTTTATGATCACCTTTTCTCCCATATCCAATCGCCCTTCCAAAGTGGCAGAGCCCATATGCGGCAGCAGCACAACATTATCCAATTCGCGCAATCGCGGATTAATCTCTACGCCGTGCTCATAGACATCCAATCCCGCGCCTTTGATTTCTTTGGCCCGCAGCATCCGTGTCAGAGCATTTTCATCAATCACCTCCCCACGTGAGGTGTTTACGATAACCGCATCGGGTTTCATTAGCTTCAACCGCCGCGCGTTCATCAAATGAAACGTCGAAGGGGTATGCGGACAATTGACCGATATCACATCCATCCGTGCGACCATCTGATCCAAGCTTTCCCAATAGGTGGCTTGCAAGGCGTCTTCCGTCTCAGCACGCAAGCGACGACGGTTATGATAGTGTACCTGCATCCCGAATGCCGACGCGCGCCGTGCGACGGCTTGCCCGATCTGCCCCATGCCCAAAATCCCCAAACGACGTCCCGCAATGCGCCCTCCCAGCAACGCATTCGGAGCCCAGCCATCCCAGTGCCCTTGTTGCATCTTGGCCATACCTTCAGGCATTCGGCGGGTAACAGCCAACATCAATGCCATTGTCATATCCGCTGTATCATCTGTTAAAACACCAGGCGTATTGGAAACTATGATGCCTTGCTGGCGTGCTGTTTCTACATCGATGTGATCCACACCTGCCCCATAATTGGCGATAAGCTTCAGCCGATCACCCGCTTGCGAAATCAATGCGTTATCGATTTTATCTGTAATTGTGGGCACCAGCACATCGCAGTTTTTTACGGCCTCTGCCAGCTCTGCGCGCGACATCGGATCATCCGTCTCACGCAGGCGAACATCAAACAGTTCCGCCATTCTTGTCTCGACGATTTCAGGTAATCGTCGCGTCACTACAACACTCAGCTGTTGTTTTGGCATAAATCAATCTCCGTTCTTGGCGCGGCATAACAATTGGATGCATGGTGGCCCAAGCAGCGACGAGTCACAAGAACCACGCGCTGTTCACGAGCAAACAAAATTCAGTGCAGGCAGCACATCATGAAGAAATCAAAATTGCGCAAAATTGGCGCGGGGCTTTTGGGTGCATGCGCCCTTGTTCTTACCACCAGCTTTGCCACACCGGTACTGGCGGCGGAAGAAGCCCATATTGGGAAAGTCACAAAACGCCCCATCCCGCGGTTTGTTTCAATGAAGGCATCCGAAGGCAACGTGCGGCGCGGCCCATCGCTGACGCACCGAATCGATTGGGTGTTCAAACGCCGCGACATGCCCCTACGGATCACCGCAGAACATGGCCACTGGCGCCGCGTAGAAGACCGCGACGGCATGGGCGGTTGGGTGCACTACTCTCTTCTATCTGGGACGCGCACCGTTTTAGTCGAAAAAGACCTGATGCAATTGCACGCCCGCCCCGATCCCGCCGCCCCTGTGACGGCCGCGTTGGAAATGGGTGTGGTGGCGCGTGTCGCCGAATGCGGCGGCGAATGGTGCCTTTTGCGGTCAGGCGGCTTCAAAGGCTGGGCGCCCAAAGCCCGCCTGTGGGGCGTGCGCCCTTCAGAAACATTTGACTGATTGCACATGATAGCTCCTTGGACCATTGTGGCTCGACAAACACAAATCCAAAGGACACCATGCTATGAAATCTGTATCTTATGACCGGTTCGGAACCGCCGCTGATGTTCTGAGCATAGGGTCGTTTGATACGCCGCCCCCTGCTGCGGGTGAGGTTACAGTGCGCATGGCTTTTTCGGGGGTGAACCCCTCTGACATCAAATCCCGTTCCGGCACGCGCCCCGGAGTTCTGAAACCCGCTTTCCCAAATGTCATCCCCCACAGTGATGGTGCCGGCGTGATCGAAGCGGTTGGCGACGGTGTCGACTCCAACCGCATTGGGCAACGGGTCTGGATTTGGAATGGCCAATGGCTGCGCGCCTTTGGCACTGCGTCTACCCACATCACATTGCCAAGCGAACAAGCCGTCGATCTACCGGATGATGTCAGCATGGAAACGGGTGCCATTTTGGGCATTCCAGGTCTCACTGCTGCCGAGGCGGTGTTTGGCGGAGGGGATGTTGCAGGCCAGACTCTGCTGATTTCAGGCGGCGGCGGGACGGTCGGGTTTCTGGCTGTGCAATTGGCTGTGTGGGGGGGCGCATCGGTGATCGCCACCTGCAGCCCCCGCGATATGGACCGCGTCCGCGCGGCCGGTGCACATGCCGTGCTGGACTATTCCGCGCCGACACTGGGCGCAGACATTTTGGCCGCTAACAATGGCGCGCCTGTTGACCGCATTTTAGAGGTCGAATTTGGTGCGAATGTTAATATGAACGCCGAAGTCATCAAACCAAACGGCGTCATCGCCGCTTATGGCTCTCAGATTGATCTAACCCCCACCCTGCCCTTTGGCCCCTTGTTGTTCAAAGCAGCCACCATCGACGTTATCCTGATTTACCTGCTGCCGTTGGAAGCTCGTCTGGAGCGTATCGAACGGTTAAATGCCGCTTTGGCGCAGGGCGCTTTG
>JBDVSG010000157.1:0-10386 GCA_039967155.1 Sulfitobacter sp.
CGCAGGTTATCGATCTGTCGCCGCTGCAAGGCCTCACGGCGCTGCAGAGCCTCAACTGCGGCTACACGCAGGTTATCGATCTGTCGCCGCTGCAAGGCCTCACGGCGCTGCAGAGCCTCAGCTGCTGGCGCACGCAGGTTATCGATCTGTCGCCGCTGCAAGGCCTCACGGCGCTGCAGAGCCTCAACTGCAGTGGTTGCGCAATCAGCACCATCCCAGACAGCTTGTTTGAAGGGCAAAACTGGCGAGAAGTCTATTTTTTCAATTGTGCCGTTATAGGCATTGGCAAGGAAAATCTCTCCCAGTCTGTTGGCGACAACTGTCTGCTCCGTTTACGGGCACATTTTCAGGATCTTCAACACGGCTCAGAACGGATGCGCGAGGCCAAGATGCTTGTCCTCGGCAATGGTAGGGTTGGCAAAACCCAACTGGTGCGCGGCTTGTTTGATGAACCGTTCGATGACAATGTGGTCTCGACCCATGGGATCGATGTCCGACCTTACCGGCTGAGCGACCCAACGGATGGCGAGCAGGCCACCATCTGGATTTGGGATTTTGGCGGGCAGGACATATACCATAGCACTCATACTTTGTTTATGCGCAGTCGTGGGTTTTATCTCGCCGCATGGACGCCGGCGCAGGAAGAAAACGAGGAGCATAAACACCAAGGGCATGTGTTTCGCAATCATCGTCTGCCCTACTGGCTTAATCAGATTGCCGAGTTCGGCGGTCCGGCAGCACCTCTTATTCTGGCGCAAACACAGGTTGATAAGCTGTCCGACAGGGCGGAGCCTCACCAGGCGGTGCAAGATATCTTTAATGCCTTTGAAACAAAGTTTGAGATTCAGCACAGTGCGCAGGGGACGCGCGGGCACGAGGATCTGCGCGAAGCGCTGAGAGAGTGCTACGTGGCACTCACGATGCCGATGATCGGCAAGGTTCGGGCCAGAGTCAAAAAGGCGCTGGCCGAATTGGCCATGTCCGGCATCCGGACGCTGCCCCTTTCTGACTTTGAAGCCCTCTGCAACAATGAGGGCGGTGTGGCCGATACGGCCCGTTTTTTGGAATCGCTACACAATGCCGGTAGTGTTTTTTACCGCCCTGGTTTTTTCGCCGATGATATCATTTTGAATCAAAAATGGGCGATTGAAGCGATCTATTCGGTTTTTGAGCGCAGCACATCCACCTACAAGAGCATTCAAAGTATGGGCGGTCATTTTACACGGACCATGCTCGCCCCCATTTGGGAGGCGCTATACAGCCCCAACGAGCAGCAGCTTTTCATCGATATGATGCGATCATGTGGGATCTGTTTTGAATATCAGAGCGCCATCCCGTCTTCTGGAATTGAAGCACGCTATATTGCGCCGGATCTCTTGCCAGAGTGTTGCGCGCATTCGGTCTGGGATGGAGAGAACGCTGACATGCATCAGTTCCGTAGCTATTCCATGCTGCCCGGCGCCCTGATCCGCAGCATCATTTCGACGGTCGGGGATCGTGCAGGTATTGCTGGCGACTATTGGCGGTCTGGTCTGCGGGTGTATGAACAAGGCTCAAAGAGCGAAGCCCTGATTGTCGCACAGACCGACGGAGCAGAAAATGGTGTGTCCGGTAGGCTCAGATTGTCAACTCGCAATGGCAACGCGCGCGAACTGTTGAATACACTGGTCGAAATTGTGGAACGTGAAGAAAACCGGCTTGGACTGTCACCCTCTCAGGTCGAGGGCGATGCATTAGATACTGAGCCGCGGTGGAGTTCGGAACAAAGTGACGCAGAGCCAGATTTCTACAAGCCGGAACGTAAAGATCCCGAATGGTTCGTGTCCTATGCCAATTCAGACGAGGATCTGCATAAGGGACCCGTTGATCAGTTCTGCCAACGGATGCAAAGCCAATACGGCATAGAAATTCGCCGCGACACGCGTGAGTTGAAGCAATCTGATGTGATTAAGGACTTTATGCGCCAACTCGCAAAGGGAGATCGCATTATCGTGTGGCTGACGGACGCTTACCTGAAATCCCCCTGGTGCATGTGGGAACTCCACGCGATTTGGGAAGAGAGCGAGCGCCGAAATCCTCTTGGACATGATTCAATAACAGACTTTGAAAACCGAGTTGCGGTGGTTCTCGGGGATGCCAAAATTCGCACTGAGAAGGACTTGCTGGGCATTTTGGAGCATTGGGACGAGGAATTTAAAGCTGTCCAATGCCAATTGGAAATAGCCGAAATTATCGACGAAGAGACACGGTTGGCGAACAATGCAATAGTTGGCTTCAAGAAAAATACCCTTGCAATCGTCCGATTTTTTCGTGGACGCATTCAACATCAGAGTTTTGAGGCCGTTAAGCTTGAAGATTAGGCTCAGGATTCTTTTTTCCTGCGGAAAAGCATGGCTCACTGCTCGAAAACGAATAGAGATGTGTTTGATCACTTTTGACTGAGCGATGTGTAGATGGCGCGTCTTGAGCGGGATTGTCCTAATTAATCGTAAAGGGTTTCGCTGGGGATAAGTATAGAGGGTCGATTGCGAAGGATGTTTGCAGAAAACTCGCGTAATGTTGCGAAATGCCAAGCCGCTTTCAACGCGTTGTAAGAAAAACAATTACGATTATCGGTGGAGGGTCCAGCAGTCTGCTGGTCGCAGGAGGATCAGGAAGGGCTCGGCCCAGACGGATCTGACGAGAAGGGGTCTCGGGGGTATCCCCTGAGCTAACGTCATGTTGTGGGGAGGGCTTGCCCGGACTGCAACATGGCTAGTGAGTAGCGTAGCGGCAATTCTCACGGGTTCGTGATGCACAATCCACAGAAAACCTCTGCAACCTGTGCCGGGATTTTCAGGGCTATCGGGTATTCTTGGGGAAAGCAGATAACCCGAGGTTCACCATGTCCGTTCATGCCAAGTTTGACAATCCCCAACCCGTTGGCGTTCCAAAGCCGCCGATTGTGCTGCGGTTCCAAGGGCTGCATCCGGACAACCTCGGCCGCTTTGATATGCATGATCATCGCAATGGTGGTGATCTCTCTCATGTTGATCTGGATGCGTCAGAGCTGAATGAGGTTCTGCATTGCGAACCCAAATGGCAGGAAACGATCAAGGCAGAAGTCGCTGCAGCAAAGCGCAACAATTTTCGTGAGCGGATGCAGGCTTTGCGCAAGAAGGGCCGCAAAGCCGAACGCGAGGCGCTCATCGCCGAAGGGGAAAGCGATCCATGGCGGCGGTGTTCCGGCGGTCCCTTGCGTGAGGGCATCCTGACGATCAACAAAGAATGGTTCGGCGGGACGGGGCAAGCCGAATGGGACGCGGAGAAGGTTGCCGCGTTCAAGAAAGCTGCGATGGACTTTCTGCTCAAGCACTTTCCGGAAGGGCAGTTGCGCTATGCCAATGCGCATCATGACGAGGAGGCCTTTCATATCCATTTCGTTGCAGCGGTCTGGACAGAGAAAGTCACCGCAAATCGCGGGCAACAGGTTTTGTTGCAGGCCTCTCTGAACCCGCTTTTGAAGAATTACGAACATGCGCAGGATCTGGCAGGAGAGGCTTTCGCCCCCCTTGGCATCGCCCGAGGGGAACGGCGGGCCGAGGCGCGGCGGGTGGCGAAAGAGACTGGCAAAGACGTGCCCAAAAAGCGCCGCCATATCCCGCCTTCGGAATGGCGTGCCGATCAGCAGGCCGCAGGCCATGAGAAATCCAGCGAGATTTTGGATGCTGCACAGAGCAAAGCTAAAGAGATGGTCGATGAAGGACGGACCGTCTGCAAGGCCACGATCCGGAAATCGCGCAAACGCGCGGTAAAGGAGGCGCGTCGCAGGAAAGAGGCCGCGACGCGCGAGGTGGCGGCGGCAGAGCGCCGCCGCGAAGAAGAGGAGCGGGCAGCGGATAGCGCCCGCAAAGAGAGGGCTGATGCCGAAGCTACACTCAGTATCATCGAAGAAAAGGCAGCAAATATTGTTCAGACAGCGCAGGTGGCCGCGGGAGAGTTGCAGCAGGTGAAGGAGGAGATGGGTGTTGAGGTCGAGAAATTGCAGGGGGTGAGGGCGGAAACAGAAAAGGCAAAGACAGGGCTGGCTGATGTGTTGGTGGAGGTTGAGTGCGCTGCGTTGGAACGGGATCAGGTTCAGGATGAGGTGGCGGAGCAGGGCCACAAGCTTGATCTCCTTCGGTCGGCGGCGAAGAAGGAAAGTGAGGACTTGGCCCTGTCTTCAAGACAGGTTCGGTCACTGAAATCGGCAAGGCAGGCCGAAGCGCAGGCTTTGGAGAACGAGAAAAGTAAGCGGGTGACGGCAGAAGCAGAGTTGGTGGATGTGGAAGCAATGGTCGTGACCGCTCGGGCGAAACTTTCAAAGGCGGTGTCTTTGATCAAAACGCTTGTAGATGGCATTGATATGCTTGGCGGTGCCGTCTTGCGCTGGATGTCCGGACCAAAACCGAGTGAGGACAAGCTGGTCTGGGGGGCGAATGCGCCGAAAAGCAAAGAGGACCGCAGGCGGATTGCGACACGTATTAAGCCTGTGATGCCGCAACTGATGCCCCTCGCGCAATCAATCTGCCGCACGATTGAAGAAACTCTGAGCCACGAGCGCGCAGAGATTGCCGCAGATGCAGCTTATGTTCTCGAACAGCGCGAGAATTTGGAAGCGGAGCAACGGGCTGAGTTGACCCGCATTCTGAATAGAAACTCAGAAAGTGACCCGACGTCTGATGGGCCGGGGGCATGATCAGATCACGGTTGGTAACTTCTCGATGGCCGCCTGCAGGACAGCGGCCGGCGTAGGCTTGCTATAGGTGCGCTCATGGGTGTCTTTGCCCTCATGGCCGACGATGTCGCGCAGCACCTTGTCGGTCACTTCGGGAACGTGTTCCAGCACGCCCTGAACGTAGTGGCGCAGACTGTGGAACGACAGGCCAGCACCTTCGGCGCCAAAGGTTTTGTCGACGACCTGGCGCATCCGACGGCCAAGTTTGCGGCCATGCTTCCCCGTTGCAGGTTCGCGCAGGTTGGGGAACAGCTCGGCTTGCCCTTTGGTGCGGGCTGTTTCCACGAAATCGAGAAAACCCAGCGTGATCAAACGGCTGTGGATCGGTACGATCCGTTTTGACGAGATGTTCTTGATCCGCCGCACCTCGGAATCCTCGATGTTGAGGCAAGGGATGCCATCGCGCTCAACAATGTCGGCCGGGGCCAGACCTGCGATCTCTTCACGCCGCGCACCTGTAAAAGCGCCGATCAAAGGCGACCAATAAACGCCGTTGCGGTAGATCTCGGTGCCCGGATCGGTCTGGTGATATTCGGACTTTGATCCGGTCCAAACCGGAGATTTGAACAGGCTGTGCAACTCTGCCTCGGTGAACGCCTGTTTCTTGTCACAGTCGCGAACAGTGTCCTTGCGGCGCAGTTTTCCGGGTTTGAGCTTGGAATTAACCGCAATGCCCTCATCCGAGGCCCACTCAACAATCTGGCCCAGATGCTCAAGATGGCGGTTGATCGTGCCGATGGACAGCCCGACCTTTTCCGGTGGCAGTTTGGCGGCGCGGGCCATGATTTCTTCACGGGTGGCATTGCGGTCTGCAGGGCTTTTGCCCCAGCTTTTCGGCAGCTTGTAAAGCGCCGCGCGAAATTCCGTGGCATCCGTTTGCCGAATCTGGTGCACGTCGCGGATGCCCGTCAGCGTGGTAAACAAGCCAGCAAAGCTCTCATATTGGCGCAGGGTCTTTTCCTCGATGCCTTCGCTGCGCTTCATCTCGTTCATGCGAGAGACAACCGCCAGCATGTCGGGATCGAGGGTGTCAGCTTCTACCTCGGGGGCAGGAACAAGCTGCAGGGGGGCGGCGGGTGCCTCTGGCTCTGGTGCGAGCAATTGAGAGGCCCTGTCCCAAAGGTCATCTGCCGCTGTGTCGATATCTGCCAAGGCCTCTTCGTGCCGGTTCCATGCAGCGGACTTCCCAGCGATCAGCAAGGATACCAGCTTTGCACGGTCAAAGGCCGAAAGCTGTGGATGGCCCGTTAATGCCTTGAAATCGCGCTGAATGATGTTCTGGCGTGCTTCGCTGGTGAGGTCATCGCGGATGATGTCCAGATTCAAAGATACCAATGGATGATCAGACGTCGCGCCGTGCAAGCCGTCCGCATTCACCTGTGCCCAAGCGTCAGCTGTAGCTTGATCGTGGCGATGGTCGTCAGCGGGGTCGCGGGAATCAAATCGATGCAGCAGTTTCAAATTCTCGATCTTCGCCCGCTCTTTGGTGATTACACTGGCAAGCCAGCGCCGCGCCATGTCCGACGTGATCTGTTGGTGTCTGAGTTGCTCCATGACGATATCGCTTTCCGCACTGATCCTGCGGGACAGTATATGTGCGCAGCGCAGGTCTGTCGTCCCCAGTGAGAGCTTGATATCGACGATTCCTGTGGATTGTCGGCGTAATCGACGCCGCCATTGATAGGTATTTCCGCGTTTTGAGAGATGGGGTTGGTTCAACATTCGTTTCAGATCCGTTTGGGACGGATACGAAACGGTCATGCCATCTGGCTACAGGAGGATGTAACACCCTGATGCCACACCTACGAAGCCACGCTGTGACTTCGTAGGTATTTCAAAAACTTACGTTGTAAATGGCTCCGACGGTAGGGATCGAACCTACGACCAATTGATTAACAGAGCCTGCCCGGTGATCTGATTTGATCGGGATTGATCCCCTAAGTACCTATAAAACATGGTGAAATCGTCTTATTGGGCGAAAGATCGGTTGGGCGCTTACTGCTTAGGTCGTATTACATCGGGAATGAATGTTGCAGAGATTGTTGCAGAGGCCCGAAATGTCAAAATCCGCTAACCTACGCTCCCGCCCCAAAATTCAAGCAATTAAGCCCTCCAAGAGTGATACGGAATTCTATCGGCATGATGGCGATGCCTTGAAAGGATTGCGTTTGGCTGTAGGCGCGAGGGCCAAGACGTGGATCATGTCTAAACGCATTGGCGGCAAAGTACGCTCGATCACGGTAGGGCGTTGGCCAGACATTGCCAATGGTGACGCGGCCATGGAAATTGCGCGCGAAAAAATTGCTGACCTTGAAGCAGGAACGGATGCTGCCGCGACGCAGGTTGTAACTCTCTTGGATGCCTTCGAGTCCCACGTTGCGCGTTCGTCAGCAAAGAAAGAGACGACTGACAATTATCGGATGCAGATCAAAAACCATCTATCCGACTTGTTCGAAAAGCCGATTGAAAAAATCACGCTTCCAATGCTTGAAGAAACTATCAAGGGCAAGACGGCTTCCACGGCGCTGCACCTCGCACAGATCATCCGAATGGCTTTCCGACGTGCTGCAACCTTGCGCCGTTGCTTTGATGTGTCTGCCGACCTCAAAGTCATGGAAAAGCACAGGCCAGCGAGCAATGTCTTGTTTGATCCGAAAGAAACTTGGCCTGCGCTTGATCTGATCCTGACAAAGCGCAGTCAAATTCACCGTACTGCTTGGCTCGTGATGCTGTTCACAGGGTTCCGCTCACTTAGCGCGCGCACCCTGACTTGGGATCAAATTGATCTAAAACGTAAGACTGTCACGCTGTCTGAGATGAAGAATGGGCTGTCCCGAACTTTTCCTATAGCAGACGTTCTAGTTGAGGCGCTAAAGGCGCTTCCGTATCGTGAAGGGTATGTCTTCCCTGCAGACTCAAAGAGCGGGCACATACATCAACTTATTGCCTATAAGAAAACCGTGGGTGAAGACGAAGCCATCTTACTGCGGCAGCATGATTGCCGTCGCTTGTTCACCACTGCTGCACGGCGTGCGCGTCTGCCTGAGTATGTCATTGATGAATTGCGCGGCGACACACCGAAGAAAGTGCAGGACATCTACGACCAAGGCTCGGCCAACCACGAAGACGTCAACTTGATCGCTGAACGCATCATCATGGAATGTGGTTTAACATCTGAAAGCGTGCTTGAGCGGATCAAGTCCCCTGACTATGTTCAGTGATATGTCGTGACCTTTGTTAGGTCGTAAGAAAGCGGCTGACCGTATTTGCAGAGGGGTGTCGGTAACCTTCTGTTATTCAGGGTAAAGCCGACACCTATCAACGGAACCCGTGTCTAACTTGGATCGTGAGACAGGAGTCCGTTATGATGGATCTCGCAGAAGAAGTGCGCGCCTTGCGCAATGACGTGAAGGCGCTTGCAAAGCGCCTTGAGGGCGCAGCTGTGCCGAAGTTGATGAATCCGGCGCAATGCGCCGGATTTCTCGGCAAATCCCCAGACATTTTGTATGAATGGCGACGTGATCGGAAAGGGCCTCCCTATCTGCACCTATCGTCGCGTTCGATCATGTATGATCGTGATGCGGTGATCAAATGGGCGCAATCCCACGAAGTAAAATAATCGGAGCGAGGGTCTTGTCCTCGCTCCGTGCTAAGCGCGCATGATGTTGTTGGAATAACTGCTTTATAGCGGTTTTTATGCTGCGCCAAAACCATGGATTGAGATGTTCGACCGCGCTCTGTCAAAGGACAGAGAAATGAAAAATAATCTATTAAACGACGGCTACCGTCTGGTGCCGTTAATCGAAAAACAAAAGCGCCCGCGTGACAATAATTGGGGTGAGAACACTTACAGCGAAACTGATCTAGGCAGTCAGGTCGGCCTTGTTATCGAGAAGGGCATGGTTGATGTTGATCTTGATTGGCCGGAAATGCGAAGCATCTGCACAGACGGGCAGTATGATACAATGGCTTGGGGACGCAAAGGCCAAGTGACCCATTTGGTGTATCGCTCTGATTTACCAAAACCCGTGATCTTCCGATTGCCTAATGTCACAGGCGCGCCTGTCCTTGAAGGCAGTCACGCCTACACTGTCTGCGAGTTGCGCACATCTGCAGATGGTGAAGCATATCAGGCGATGATCCCAGATAGTGTCCACCCTGACGGAGATCAGCTTGAGTGGCTCAATGAAACTGTACCTCAAGAGGGCGCAGCGGAGGCCATTGTGCACGCCTTTGGAACCTACGCCGCACTAGCGGTGATTTCTAGATTTTACCCCGGTGAAGGGGCCAGAGATGAGTTTGCCCTTGCTTTGACAGGGTGCATGGTTCGAGCGGGATGGCCCGAAGATGCTGTGTCCAGTTTCATGACCTACCTGTGCCGCCTGACAGGTGATAACGAAGTGAAGATGCGCTCTGAGAAAGCACGTCGCGCCATCAAGCGGCTGGAGGCAGGCCGTAAAGTCGCGGGCATTCCGAAAGCTGCTGAACTAATGGGTATCCCAATCGAGTGGATGCAAGAAATCGCGATTTGGCTTGGTTGGAAGAAGCGGAATCCTAAGGGCGCAGGGTCTGCTGTTTTCATGTCTGCACAGGTGGCCGAGGTTGCGAAACAAGCATGGGATGCGCTTGCTGAATACCAAGTCGATGGCGACCCCGGCGTATTTGCATACGGAGAGGCGATGGCTCGCGTTGATGATGGGCGTATGCAACTGCTTGATGGGTCAGGCCTTAAATTCGAATTGAACCGGTGCACGACTTGGCTCGCTAAAGATGATGAAAAGTGGAAGCCAGTTTCCGCGCCCGCAAACGTAGTCGAGGACATGCTATCGGCTCGACGCCGCGATGTGACCGTGCCGACCCTCAAACAAGTTTCAATCGTTCCTACCTTTACGAGTGACGGGCGATTGTTGAACGAAAATGGCTTCGACGAAGCGTCAGGTATATTCCTCGACCTGAAAGTTTCTGTTGATGTCCCGAAAGAGCCGACACGTCAGCAAGTATGGTCTGCGCTGCGCCAGCTTTGGACGCCAATTTCCCAGTTTCCGTTTGAAGATAAATCTGACAAAGCGCACGCGCTTGCTATGATGCTCGAGCCTTACATGCGGGACATGTTTGGGCCGACGCCACTCTATTTCATAAACAAGCCCGCAGCCGGGACAGGGGCGTCGCTTTTCATTGAGACATCGCTGTTTCCGACCCTTGGCGCATGGCCCGACGCACAAACACCGCCACGATCAGACGACGAGATGAAAAAGACGCTGACGGCCTGTTTCGTGGACGGTCTGCGGTGTATCTACTTCGATAACGCCAACTCTCTTAACTCCGCTTCCTTCGCGTCAGTCCTGACTGCTGAGGTTTATGCCGCGCGAATTTTGGGGGTATCGAAAATGCTCCGTGTTCCGGTGCAGGTGCAATGGGTCGGATCGGGCAACAACACGGAATTGTCGGGTGAGTTATACCGCCGAACTGTAGACATCCGCATGGATGCCAAAATGGCGAACCCCGAAGATCGCAAAGCCGCATATTTCCGCATCAAGGATTTAAAGTCGTGGGTGCGAGAGAACCAATCTGAACAGGTTCAAGCCGCTCTGACGATTATTCAATATTGGGTCAATCAGGGTATGCCAACA
>JBDVSG010000158.1:0-9050 GCA_039967155.1 Sulfitobacter sp.
CTTTTCGCGCAGCAGGCACGGGCGTGCGGCCTGCATATTGCTCAAGCAACGCGCGGAAGCGGCGGGGGCGCCAAATGTGGCGCATCAATGCATTTTTGCGCATGTCAGAGGTTTCAAGCCCGTTCACCACGGCCATAAGCACCCCGATATCGCCGGTCATGGCATGCACGTCCAGATCTGCAAGCGCTTGGGCGATCAGGGCAAATACCTCAGCGTCACTTGCAGCGGGATCGTTGCGCTCAAATACCTCATAGCCGACCTGAACATATTCATTTGGGCGGTCGGGGTGTTTTTCCTGACGGCGAAACACTTCGCCCGCGTAGGTATAGCGCGCAGGCTCGGCGCCATGGGCCATGTGCATCTGCACAACGGGCACTGTGTAATCTGGCCGCAACATTTGCTCGCCGCGCAGCGCGTCCGATGTGACATAGGCCCGCGCACGAATGTCTTCGCCGTATAAATCCAACAAAGTTTTGGCAGGCTGCAAGATCGGCGGCTCAACGGGCTGGGCACCCACAGCTTCAAAAGTCGCACGAAGGGCGGCTGCTTTTGCGTTTGTTTCAGCGCGGGTCGGGATCACTGGTACAGCTCCAGAATTTCGCGAACCTTGGCGACCAAGTCCTTTCGCGGCACTTCATATTGGCTAGGACGGTCGCGCCATTGCTCTAGCGTCGCGCCTTCGGCCATTTTGGCCCCCAGCACCAGATCCTTGATCTGGATCACACCATTTTCATGCTCTTGACCACCTTCAATCACGGCAACAGGGCTGCTGCGTTTGTCGGCGTATTTCAACTGATTGCCAAAGTTTTTGGGGTTACCCAGATAAACCTCGGCGCGGATGCCAGCCTGACGCAGCTCGGTGACCATGGCCTGATAGTCAGCCATGCGGGCCTTATCCATCACGGTCACCACAACAGGACCCTGCGCGACAGTGTCCATGCGCCCCTTTGCGTGCAAGGCCGCCAGTAGACGGTCCACACCGATCGACACCCCTGTCGCGGGGACCTCTTGGCCCGTGAAGCGTTTCACCAAATCATCATAGCGCCCGCCGCCCGCAACCGACCCAAAGTTGCGCGTACGCCCTTTCTCGTCTTTTATCTCGAACGTCAGTTCCGCCTCGAACACAGGCCCTGTGTAATAGCCAAGGCCACGCACGACGGAAGGGTCAATCTCGATCCGGTCAGCCTCATAGCCCCCAGCGGCCAGAAGGGCCGCGATGGTTTCCAGCTCGGCCACGCCTTCAAGGCCGACAGTGCTGTCGCCGACAAGCGCGCGCAGACGCGCACAGGTGGCGGCACCGTCTTCGCGCTTAGCCTGCATAAAGCCCATCACAACATCGGCAGATGCCTCATCCAGCCCAGCGCCATCGGTAAAATCACCGCTGTCATCTTTGCGTCCCGCGCCCAACAATGCGCGCACGCCGTCAGGGCCCAAACGGTCTAGCTTATCAATTGCGCGCAAAACGATGCCGCGTTCGGCTTCTTTGTCGTCACCCGACAGGCCTGCGACCTCTAGCACGCCATTCAGAACCTTGCGGTTATTCACGCGCACAACATAGTCACCGCGTGCGATACCGACCTCTTCCAGACAATCGGCCAGCATCGCGCAGATCTCTGCGTCTGCGGCAACCGATCCTGTGCCGACAGTATCCGCATCGCACTGATAGAACTGGCGGTAACGGCCTGGGCCGGGTTTTTCATTGCGCCAAACAGGCCCCATCGCGTAGCGGCGGTAGGGTGTTGGCAGATCATTGCGGTGCTGGGCATAAACCCGCGCCAGCGGCGCTGTCAGATCATAGCGCAGCGCCAGCCAATCCCCCGCCTTTTCGCTTTCGGCGTCTTCTTGCCACGCAAAAACACCTTCATTCGGGCGGTCCACATCGGGCAGAAATTTACCCAACGCTTCGACTTTCTCAACTGCGGCGCTTTCCAACGCGTCAAAGCCGTAGCGATGATAGACAGCGGCAATCTTGGCCAGCATCTCAGCGCGCTGGGTTACCTCGGCGCCAAAATAATCGCGAAACCCGCGCGGGGTTTCTGCCTTTGGGCGCGGTGTCTTTTTGGGCTTGGCCATGACTGTCCTCTAAACGGCTTGGAATCTCGCCTCGGCGCTACCAGATGCAGGCGCGCGGGGCAAGCAAGCCGCGCGATTCAAGCCCCCCACGCCATTGCGTCCGCGCGCAAACCAGCCTAGGGAAACCTTATGGAAAACCTCGAAGAACAATTGGCCCACTTGCAGCGCACCGTTGACGATCTGTCGGATATCGTCGCCACGCAGCACGATGTGATTGACCGTTTGAACGCCCGTGTCGAAATGTTGATGCGCCGCGAAGGCGAGCGTGAAGCCGCTGGTGGCGGTGGTGTCGTCATCGGAGACGAGCGCCCCCCACACTACTGATGCGTCAGCGCGATTAGCGCTTCACAGCGGACGCAAGCACCTTGCCATCATGGACAAAGAACTCTTTCCATTTGTCGTTATGTTCATGGTATTCATAGGCACTGATAAATGCCGCCTCATCGTCCATTTTTCCAATTTTAGCGCCGCAAGGTTTGTTCTTACCTGCGCTGCACAGCTTGGATTTCACCTTGTCATAGGCTTTATCCGTCGCCGCATAAGGCAAATGATCACCCGCTGGGCTGAACCTGATCAATTCATAAAAGGATGGCGTGCCAAAAAGGGCATTCGCCGCTGTGAATTGGCGCGGACAGTTGTCGCCAAACCCCGTGACGTAGTAGGTCCGCTTGTCCCGAATCCCGTGTTTGCTGTCATAAAGGGTAAATCCACGCCGCCCCGACGTATCGATTTTTGTACCCAGTGACTTGCCGCGCGCTTCACACACGCGGGCGATTTCACCAAAGGCCAACGTGGTGCCGAAGGGCACGTCACGGGTGTCTGGCCCTGTGCGCGGGGCATCTTTCTTTTTTGCTGCGCCACCAAACAGACCGCCACGGCGCGTTTTGGATGCTGGTTCATCTTGCTGGCCTGTAGGTTCACGCAATGCGGCCAGTTCAACCTTGGCCTGCTCCTGTTCCGCAGCGGCAGCAGAGGTTGTAGGCGTGGTTTCAATAACCACAGGTTCGGATTGGGATTTCGCAACATCTGCAGCAATCGCCGCAGCAGGATCGGCGTTGGCCGCGCGGTTGATCAGCCCACGCAAAAATCCGCCCGCCTGTACTGGTTCGCTGGCCTGTGCTGGCTCGATCGCGCCTTCCACATCCGATACTGCATCAGGAACAGCACCCTGTGCCGCTGAGGTCCCCAGAAAACCCTCCCGTGCAGTTTCCTCAGGCTCGGGCAGCGCGGCAGCAACTACATTTATGTCGGCGACATCGACATCTGTCAAACGCCCGACGCTACCCAACGGGTCACTGCAAGCACTGAGTATCACGAGAACTGCTATAACTGGTAACCGACGCACAAAACCGCTCCTAAATGTTAACAAACTATTAACGCGGCCGTCAGGCGCCGTCCAGCATGTCCGGAAATGTCGTTAACATCCGATAGAGACGGTACAAGCCTAGATCTCTTCGACTTCCAACACACCGCCCAAAGATCTGATCGCGCCTTTTATCTTTGGTGTTACGGGGAACTCCGCCCCCAAGTCCACTTCCACTTCCCCTGGCAGGGCGGGATCCATCAAGCACAGCTGGATCGGCCCCTTCCCCCCCGCAGTGGCGAGTTTCCGCGCGCCCTCCAAGACCTCAGACACAGCGGCAATGGCGCTCGGAGCTTCAATGAATATGCGCAACCCCATGCCGCCCACATCCGCAACCGCCATCTCAATTGGAGCCACGCTGCGGCCCAGCAATTTCAACTGATCACTTTCCATCGTGGCCTCAACGGTCACGACAACCTTTGACCCTGTCTCCAAATGATCGCGGCAAGCCTCTAGCGTGTCTGAAAACAGCGTCACCTCATAGCCGCCCGTAGGGTCGGACAGCTGCGCAAAGGCAAACCTATTGCCGCGCGCGGATTTGCGTTCCTGCCTGCCTGCAACGACGCCTGCCAAACGGGCATTCATCGCGCCCCTATCGGCGACCTTTTCGGTCAGCTCATCCAACGTCAAGAAAGGCACGCCACGGTCATTGCCCCATTTGCGTTTCAACGGCCCCATGTAATCATCCAGCGGATGCCCTGACAGGTAGAACCCCACCGCTTTGAATTCTTCGGTCAGGCGCTCTGGTGCTTCCCAATCATCGCTATCAATCATGCGCGGCTCTGGCAGATCATCGCCTGCCTCACCGAACAATGACACTTGATTTGAGGCCTTTTGCGCATGGATCGCCGCCGAATAGCTCACCAGCGGATCAAGGGCCGCAAAAACGCGGCGGCGGTTATTATCAAGCTCATCAAAAGCGCCAGAGCGGGCCAGCATTTCCAGCGGGCGTTTGCCCACGCGCTTTAAATCCACGCGGCGTGCCAGATCATACAAGGTCGCAAAGGGTTTGCCGTCGCGCCCTGCGACAATCAGGTTCATCGCCTCTACACCCACGTTTTTAAGCGCGCCCAGCGCATAGACCAACGCCCCGTCCACCACTTTGAACGTCGCATCCGAGCGGTTCACGCAAGGCGGCACCCAAGGCAGTTCCAGACGCTTGCGGACTTCCTCAAAATAGACGGCCAGCTTATCGGTCAGATGAATATCGCAGTTCATCACGCCTGCCATAAATTCAACGGGATGGTTCGCCTTCAGCCAAGCCGTTTGGTAGCTAACAACCGCATAGGCCGCCGCATGGGATTTGTTGAAACCGTAGTTGGCGAATTTCTCCAAAAGGTCGAAGACCTCACTGGCCTTTTTCTTATCAACGCCATTTTCCATCGCGCCTTTTTCGAACTTCGGGCGTTCCTTGGCCATTTCTTCGGCAATCTTCTTACCCATCGCACGGCGCAACAGGTCAGCCCCCCCAAGAGAATAGCCCGCCATGACCTGTGCGATTTGCATAACTTGTTCTTGATAAACAATAATCCCTTGGGTTTCTTCCAAGATGTGGTCGATCGAAGGATGCACAGATTCGCGTTCTTTGACGCCGTTCTTCACCTCACAATAGGTCGGGATGTTCTCCATCGGGCCTGGACGGTACAGCGCCACAAGCGCCACGATATCCTCAATGCAGTTCGGCTTCATTCGCTTGAGCGCATCCATCATACCGCTGGATTCAACCTGAAACACAGCTACAGTTTTGGCAGCCGCATATAGCTTATAGGAGGCTTCATCATCCAACGGGATGGTCGCGATATCGTCCAACAGCCCCTGAGGCGGCTCAAACAATTCCGTCCCATCAGCGGCCACATGCAAATGCCGCCCCGATGATTTGATCTGATCCACCGCGTTTTGAATGACGGTCAGGGTTTTTAGGCCCAAAAAGTCAAACTTGACCAAACCCGCTTGCTCTACCCATTTCATATTGAACTGGGTGGCCGGCATGTCAGAGCGCGGATCCTGATAGAGCGGCACAAGCGCGTCCAAGGGGCGATCCCCGATCACCACCCCAGCCGCGTGGGTCGAGGCATTGCGCAGCAGCCCTTCCACTTGTTGGCCATATTCCAACAGCCGCGCGACAACTTCCTCAGATTTCGCCTCCTCGCGCAAGCGCGGTTCATCCGCCAGCGCTTTCTCGATGCTCACGGGCTTCACGCCCTCAACAGGGATCATCTTGCTCAGACGGTCCACCTGCCCGTACGGCATCTGCAATACGCGCCCGATGTCGCGCACGGCCGCCTTGGACAGCAATGCACCAAAGGTGATGATTTGCCCCACCTTATCGCGGCCGTATTTTTCCTGCACATAACGGATCACCTCTTCGCGGCGGTCCATGCAAAAGTCGATGTCAAAGTCAGGCATCGATACACGCTCAGGGTTCAAGAACCGCTCAAACAGCAAAGAGTATCGCAACGGATCGAGGTCCGTAATCAGCAGCGCATAGGCCACGAGGCTGCCCGCACCAGACCCCCGACCAGGGCCCACAGGAATGCCCTGATCCTTGGCCCATTTGATGAAATCCGCAACGATCAGAAAGTATCCCGGAAATCCCATCCCTTCAATGATACCCAGCTCGAACTCCAGCCGCGCCTCATATTCCGAAACATCCGCCGCATGGGGGATAATTGCCAATCGACCCTTTAGGCCTTCCTCCGCTTGACGGCGCAATTCAGCAACTTCGTCATCCGCAAATTTGGGCAGGATCGGATCGCGGCGATAGGTTTGGAAGGCGCAGCGTTTGGCGATCTCGACTGTGTTTTCAATCGCCTCAGGCAAATCCGCAAACAACGTGACCATCTCGGCCTGTGATTTGAAATAATGCTGCGGGGTCAAGCGGCGGCGGCCGTCCTGTTGGTCCACATAAGCCCCCTCCGAGATGCAGATCAACGCATCATGGGCCTCATACATTTTGGAGGCGGGAAAATAGACGTCATTTGTCGCCACCAACGGGATGCCCATGTCATAGGCCATCTCGACGGAACCGCGCTCGCTCACACGCTCAGCCTCTGGGGCGCCGCCCTCGCCTGGGTGGCGCTGAAGCTCCATGTACAAACGATCCCCAAAAGCCCGGTGCAGCTCTTGCACCAAAGCCTCTGCCGCAGGACGCTGCCCATTTTGCAACAACAACCCAACAGGCCCCTCAGGCCCGCCCGTTAGGCAGATCACATCCTCAGATAGCGCGATCAATTCCACCAAAGTCACCTGCGGCAATGCCCCGCCCTTATCGATATAAAGGCACGAATTAAGCTTCATCAGGTTCTCGTAGCCCCGCTCGCTTTGTGCGAGCAAAACAACAGGCGCCGGTGCGCGCGGCTTCTCCCCCACTTTCGGGACCACATATTCCAGATCAACCTGACAACCGACAATAGGCTGGATACCAGCCCCCGACATCGCGACGGAAAACTCCAGCGCCGCAAACATGTTATTCGTATCGGTCAACGCCAAAGCAGGCATGCCCGCTTCAGCACAAATGCCAGGCAGTTTTTTCAGCCGCATCGCCCCTTCCAATAGTGAATACTCGGTATGGGTGCGCAGGTGAATGAATCGGGGGGAATTGCTCATGCAGCCAGCTTAAAGGTTCTCCTCAAAACCCTCTACCGCGAAAATCACAAATCTCAACAGATCCGCGAACTGCCCCGTGCGACCGCAGCCCGAAAACACTGCAACTGAATGCATCTGGCAAACCACTGTGATCCAATTACGGTCAAAACCCTTGCCAAATCCTCATAGATCACCCTAACCTGAAATTCAGGCCACCTTTCTACGCCGCATCGCTCGGGGCCGCAGAAAACCACAAGTACCGCGGCGGGGTCGCCCCCATGAACGTCTCTTTTACGCTTAACGGCTCCTCCGTCACTTTGACGGATCCCTCTCCTACAACCACCCTTCTCGATTGGCTCCGCGACACCCGCGCGCTCACCGGTACCAAAGAAGGCTGCAATGAGGGCGACTGCGGTGCCTGTACTGTGATGATTACAGACGATAACGGCGCCTCCCCCCTTAACGCGTGCATCCTGCTGCTCCCACAACTCAGTGGCAAACATGTCACCACTGTGGAAGGTCTCGCCTCACCAGATGGCGCACCCCATCCTGTGCAAACCGCCCTCGTGGATCACCACGCCAGCCAATGCGGCTTTTGCACACCTGGCTTTGCTGTAACAATGGCCACAGCCCACTTGAATGGCGACACTGACCACGACACCGCGCTCGCTGGCAACCTATGCCGCTGTACAGGCTACGCCCCCATTATTCGCGCCGCTCAAGCCGCAGAAAATCATCCTATCCCTCGCCATCTATCTTTCTTGGCCCAAAATACTCCGGGGGAGCAGCCAAAGGCTGCGGGGGCAGAGCCCCAAACATTCTTCCGTCCCGAAACCAAAGCTGACCTTGCTGATCTCTACACCGCCCACCCCGATGCCTGCCTTATCGCCGGCGCAACGGACGTTGGCCTTTGGATCACCAAACAATTCCGCGACTTTGGGCCAATCATCTTTTTGAATGGTTGCGCGGATCTGCAAGGCATCCAACGGACAAATACTGGCTGGCACATCGGGGCCACAACGACCATTGCCCAACTGGAACGCGCCCTCACGCCCCATTATAGCAACTTGAGCAAAATGCTGCGCCGCTACGGCTCTCCTCAGGTGCGCGCTGCGGCGACATTGGGTGGCAACATCGCGAACGGATCCCCTATCGGTGATGGCAGCCCCGCCATGATTGCGTTGCACGCAACGTTGCATCTGCGCCAAGGTGACACCCGCCGCGATTTACCGCTTGAGGATTTTTTCCTCGCTTACGGCAAACAAGACCTAAGACGCGGTGAATTCATTGAGGCGATCAGCATTCCCCAACAAGAGGACACGCTCTATTGCTACAAGCTCTCCAAGCGGTTTGATCAAGACATCTCCGCCGTTTGCGGTTGCTTGAACTTACCAGTCCAAGATCAAACATTCGGCACCGTACGGTTGGCATTTGGCGGCATGGCTGGCACACCCGCCCGCGCAAAACACGCTGAGACAGCGCTGTCGGGCCAGCCCGTCACACTCTCTGTGATTGAGACCGCCATGGCAGCCCTGCAGGATGATTTCTCACCGCTCTCGGACATGCGTGCTTCTGCCGAGTATCGCATGAAATCGGCTCAAAACATGCTGCTGCGCGCTTACCACACGATGAATGGGACCCTGACCGACCTGCATGAGGTCTCCTCATGAGCCGTTCTCAGCCCCTTCCCCATGATGCCGCCCATCTGCATGTGTCAGGGGCTGCGCGGTATGTCGATGATATTCCGATGCCCAAGGGTACCTTGCATCTGGCCTTCGGGTTAAGCACGGTTGCTTATGGCACGCTTGACGCGCTGCAGCTCGATGACGTGCGCGCAGCCGAGGGCGTGGTTGCTGTTCTGACGGCACGTGATTTGCCCTTTATGAACGATGTCTCGCCCTCCAATCATGATGAACCGTTGCTGGCCACCGACAGCATCCACCACATCGGCCAGCCGCTGTTTTTGGTTATCGCCACCAGCCACCTTGCCGCCCGCCGTGCCGCGCGTTTGGGCGAGGTCCAGATTACG